>PDTB01000019.1 GCA_002748665.1 Dethiosulfovibrio peptidovorans
GCAAGAGAGTCGTCCCGGCTGAAGAGCCCTCCGGTCCACTTGCCCAGGGCCACGACGCACGCCCCCGTGAGAGTTGCCATGTCGATGATGGCATCCGGCCTCATCTCGCTGGCCAGGGAGAGCGCATCCGCCAGGGCCAGGCGCCCCTCCGCGTCGGTGTTATTGATCTCGATCGTCTTGCCGTTACGGGCTCGGACGATATCGTCTGGACGGTACGCCGTGCCGGAGGGCATGTTCTCCGCAGCCGCGACGATGCCATGCACCTCCACCTCGGGAGCAAGCGCCGCTACCCCCTGCATGATACCCAGGACATTGCAGCCCCCGGACTTGTCGCCCTTCATGGTCGTCATGAAATCCGCCGGTTTGATGTCCAGCCCACCACTGTCAAAGGTCAGTCCCTTGCCGACGAAGACGACCTTTTTCTTCGCCCTTTTGGGCACATAGGAAAGACGAATCAGGCGCGGAGGGGTTGCCGATCCACGTCCCACGGCCAGAAGAGCGCCCATGCGTTCCTTCTCCAGACGTTTCTCGTTCCAGATCTCGCAGTCCAGGCCCGATGCCTCGGCGAGGGCCTCTGCCCGCCCAGCCAGAACGGGCGGGTTGATGACGTTGCCGGGCTCGTTAGCCAGCTCTCGCGTCATAATCTGCGCGGCCGCGAATTTCCGTCCCTCCGCAGCATCCTCCTCCGAGAGCTCCGTGACGAAGACCTCCCTGAGGCTGAAGTCCTTCTCGTCGTCCTCTTTTTGCTTGTACTTGTCAAAGACGTAGCCGCAGAGCTCCACAGCCTCCGCCATGAGGGAGGAACAGGAAAGGCCCCCCTCGTCGAACGCCAGTTTTCCGCCGCGCAGATGAGCGCAGGGGACGAGTGCCGTCCCGTTGTGCTGACGTCCCACAGTTCGCAGGGCGTAGGCCAGCATATCACGAACCAGAGCGGAACCACATTCCTTCTCTTTGCCCAGCCCCGCGAGGTAGAGGTTACGAACCGCCCCTCCGAAAAGAGGCACCTGAAGCAAGACCCCCTTCTTGCCCGTAAAATCCTTGCGCGAGACCAGCTCCTTGACGAGGTCCCCGCAGGGCAGAGTCGCCTCTCCTCCACAATCCTCCTCACGGAGGAGCAGAACCAGGGCATCGCCCTTCCATTGATTTGCAGAATCCTTGAATATCTTGATGTCGATCATCCGAGAGACCTCCTCATTTTACGCATCTCCGAAGGAAAGGGAGACAGGATATCTTCAGCTGCGTCATCACCATAGACAGCGCAGACCACGTCGTCGCCATCCAGGAACGGCATCTTGTACTACGCGTTGGCCAACGCGGTTCGTGCCGACGACACACGCATGAAGTTGATAGGATGGGCGACGTATCCGCCCTTCCCGTTACGTCGAACGTCGAAATAGCACAAAAACGAGACACGTTTCGAACCAGGGAAGCAATCGGCAAAGGCACCTCCATGGTTCGGCGCTCAGGCCTCGGTTGGTGCAGGCAGCAGGACACCAGGGCCGCAATACACCACTCGAATATGATAGAAAAGACAAAAACACCCGCCTCTCGGCGGGTCAGGTCTCCGTGGGGCTCGATATTTTTAAAAATGGAGCGGACAACGGGATTCGAACCCGCGACCCTTAGCTTGGGAAGCTAATGCTCTACCAACTGAGCTATGTCCGCCCGGCGACAAAAATTATAGACCGGGCGAGCCGGTTTGACAAGCCCTTCACAGGAGGTGCTGCGACAGTTTGTAGGTGTTCAATCATCTCACTCATTCACCTTGACATCAAACAGACCGTCTCCACATGGCAGGTCTGGGGAAAAAGGTCGAAGCTCCGCACTTGCCTCAGTTTCCATCCCTTGTCCATCATAATCCGAACGTCTCGGGCCAGGGTGGCCGGGTTACAGGAGACGTAGAGCAGCCGGAGGGCGGTGCTTTCGTCCACGGCATCCATGACCTCTGAGGCGCATCCGCTCCTGGGGGGATCGAGAACCACGGTCTGAGGTCGCTCCGCCGTGAGCTGAGGAAGAAGATCCTCCGCCCTGCCGCACAGAGCCCGTACGTTGTCCAGCCCATTTGCCTCCATGTTGAGGCTCAGACGCTCTACGGCTGGAAGCCATTCCTCCACGGCCAAGACCGATCGGGCCTGACGAGCGAGCAAAGACGTCAACGCCCCCACACCGGCGTAGAGCTCCACGACGGAACCGTCCAACTCGGCGGCCAGATGGGCCGCATACCGAAAGAGCGCCTCCACCTGATCCGGGTTCACCTGAAAGAACGCCGTCCCGTCATACTGAAGCATCGCCCCCGAAACGACCTCGGAGATCAGCCCATCTCCCCATATGGGAACGGTCTCGTCGCCCAGGATACGGTTTCCCTTTCGGGGATTGATGTTCCAAAGAGCTGAACCAACTCCCGAAAGCTCGGTCCGTACTCGGCGAAGTCCCTTCTCGATACGTAATCGCAAAACCCTGTCCCGAAGGGAGGTCACCACCGGCATAATCATCGACTGACCCGCTCGATTCCCCCGAAACACCACATGGCGAAGCATACCCCGATTCCGGCGCTCGTCGTAAAAAGCTCGGAACGAGCCGGACAAACTGGGGAGAAGTGTGGAGCGAAACGACCGATACAGGCCGTCGAGATGCGGCATAAGGACGGGACAACCATCGATGGGAACCAGCTCGTGGCTTCCGACTCGGAAAAAGCCGATCCGCCCACCCTTTCGGAACTGAACCGGAAAAGACGCCTTATTTCGATACCCCCATGCACTGGGACTCGGCTCACACACAATCGACTCCAGTTGAACCCCGGCGAGACGCTCCATCGCCGACCGAACGGCATTCTCCTTGATCCGAAGCTGAACATCGTAGCTCCCGTGCTGAAGCTGGCAGCCACCGCACCGACCGAACCAGGAACATCTTGGAGTCACCCGATGGGGCGATGGTTCCAGCAACTCGACCAGCCGTCCCACGCCATACCCCTTTTTCTCCGAGATGACGGCCAGACGCACCATCTCCCCGGGCAAAACGCCATCGACGAAATAGACCTTGCCGCCGTCATCGGGAACGAGAACCCCCTGCCCTCTGGAATTGACGTCTCGAACCGTCCCTATCATCACAACCCCCTGAAAAAAACCGAGTCAAGACGAGAAGATCTCGCCTCGACTCGGAGTTTTGCCCTCTCTGCTCTCGCTACATATGGATAGACTGGCTGTTTTTTAAAATTCTGTACCCTTCGTCAAAAGCCTTGCCGTTCATCTCCTCAGTCCCTTTGGGCACTCGTGCCAAAACGGCCTTTCGAACGGCCGCAGGATCCAGGACCTTCTCCAACTCCATTACCCGAGCAACCATGCCCAGAGAGACCATGTTCGTCACAAGCTCCCTGCCGATGACGTCCCGAGCTGTCCGAACGATCGGCAGATGATAGATATTCGCGTCTACCTGGGGAATATCCTGCACGTAGAAATCGTCCACGATGAGCCGGCCTCCCGGTTTGGTGTTCGTTGCGTATTTCTCACAGGCCTGAGTGGTGAGGATCACCTGAAGGTCAGGCTGAACTGGCATGGGGTAGTCGATGGGCTCACCGGAGATGACCACCTCGGCCTTTGAGCTTCCGCCACGGGCCTCAGGACCGTAGCTCTGGGTCTGAACAGCGTAGAGATCGTCGGCGTACAAGGACGCCGCCTCACCGACAACGACCGAGGCGAGAATCACACCCTGTCCACCCGATCCGGCAAAACGGATTTCAAAACGATCGTTCATCAGGCCTGCCTCACTCTCTCGACCATGGACATGTACTGGTCTGTATACTCGGGAGCCTCTTTGTTGACAAACTGGCCCACAACGATCTTTCCGAGGAGCTCCTCGGGCTCCATCTTCTGCGCTTTGGCCTGAGACACGGAGGCACCTTTGAGGAACTCGATGTTGGAGATAGGCGTCTTCCGCTTGTTCCTCCGGCCATACTGAGTATGACAGCTTGAGATAACCTCCACAACGGAGAAGCCTTTATGGGCGACTGCCTCGGCGATGAACTTCTCGGCCTGCTTCGGATTGGCGATAGTTGTTCTGGCGACGAACGTCGCACCGGCTCCCTCGGCCAGACGGCACAGATCAAACGTTCGGTCCACGACGCCGTAGGGGGCCGTGGTCGCCAGAGCACCGGCAGGGGTCGTGGGAGAGGCCTGGCCACCGGTCATGCCGTAGATGTTGTTGTTCATCACGATAGCCGTGATGTCGATGTTTCGACGACAGGCGTGGATAAAGTGGTTGCCTCCAATAGCCGAACAATCACCATCGCCCATGACGTCGATAACCGTCAGCTTCGGTCTGGAAAGCTTGATACCCGTGGCAAATCCCAGAGAACGGCCGTGTGTCGTGTGGAGTGTACAGGCGTCGATATACCCGGGCATCCGGCTGGAGCAGCCGATCCCCGAGGCGATAACCGTGTTTGTCGGATCCTTACCAGCTGCGACCAAGGCCCTGAGCAGGGCGTGAAGAATGATCCCGTGGCCACATCCGGGACACCACATATGAGGAAAAAATCGTGTCCGAAGCCAGCTGTGTACTTCCCTTGAGGGCATCCTAGCTCACCTCCTGCTCAATCTTGTCAAAAATGGTCTTAGGGTGGAACAGCTCACCGGTAACGAGCTCCATCTGAGCGATCCGTGCCTTGCCCTTCACCGCTCGTTCGACCTCAAAGAGCATCTGGCCACAGTTGAGCTCAGGAACAATGATGGTCTTCGCCTTGCGGGCCAGTTTTTCAAGCTCCTTGTCGGGAAACGGCCACAGGGTGATGGGACGGAAATGTCCGACCTTGATGCCCCTCGCCCTGGCGTCCTTGACAGCCCGAACGCTGGATCGGGCCACACTACCGTAGGAAACCACCAGGATCTCGGCATCCTCGGCAAAGACCATATCGTATCGGACGATATCATCCCGAAAACGAGCGACCTTTCTCATAAGGCGCTTCATCTTCTTCTCGATCTCCTCGCAGTCGTTGGTAGGGAACCCCCAGTCGTTATGGGTCAAACCGGTGACATGCCACCGATAGCCGTCTCCGAAAGCCGCCATGGGAGGAATATCGTCCTCGGGGTCCGCCTGATAGGGGACAAAAGACTCAGCCTCAACGGAAGGCCTTTTTCGATCCACTATCCGATACGTCCCCGGCTCTGGGATATGGATCTTCTCCCTCATGTGACCAATTTCCGCATCGCTCATCACGAGAACCGGCTGACGATAACGCTCAGCAGCGTTAAAGGCATCGATCGCCATGGTGTAACACTCTTCCACCGAGGACGGAGCAAAGGCGATCGTGGCGTGGTCGCCGTGAGTTCCCCACCGGGCCTGCATCACGTCCTGCTGAGCCGCCTTGGTGGGCACTCCCGTGGAGGGACCGCCTCTCATAACATCGACCAACACCATGGGCACCTCGGCCTCGTAGGCCAGACCAAGATTCTCCTGTTTCAGGGAGAAACCAGGCCCCGAAGTTGCCGTGAGAGATTTGAGACCGGCGATGGATCCCCCGATAGTGGCAGCGATGGCGGAAATCTCGTCCTCCATCTGTATAAACCTTCCGTTTACTTTTGGCAATTCTTCAGCCAACTTCTCAGCTATCTCGGTGGACGGTGTGATGGGGTATCCCGCAAAAAACCGACATCCGGCAGCCAAAGCCCCCAGGGCAAAGGCCTCGTTCCCCTGCAAAAAAGCGACGTTACTCATCAGCCTTCGCCTCCTTTTCCTTCACGGAGATGGCCAAATCGGGACAGATATTCTCACACTGACGACACCCAATGCACTGGTCCATCTTAAAGGGCTCGGATTTCTGCCGATCATCGAGAGCCAACACTTTTTTAGGGCAGATCTCAACACACAGAGAACACCCTTTGCACCAATTCTTTGTAATAAACACGTTAAAATTCTTCGCCAAAGACTCCACCTCCAGGCAACTCCAATCCCGTAAAAACGGGCCCCCCTCATCGAGACGAGCCATGAGCACCGAGGCCAGGGGCTCGATAGTATCGGGCCCGAAGGTTCTCGGGACTCGTGGCCGTCTCCCGGTGGCTCCAGGCCGTCGCAGCAACGGACAGGGCACCGATACAACACACTCTCTCAATGTCAACTGAATCGCCAAAAACACCGGGCTCGGGCAACGTTCGGTCCTCCGTGCAGCGAAGGAGGAGAGGCCCATCAAAACCCGAGAGCACGGAGCGCAACTCGTCAATGGAGCGTTCCCCCTCCTGAAGGACCAGGCTCAACTGCCCGGAGGCCCGACGAAAACCGGCACAGTAGACCTTCCCCTCTCCTGCCCTGATACAGGGGACGAGGAGTCCTCCATTCGGGCTGTCGGACCACACCAGAGCCGCCAGAGAACTCACCGGGATCACTGGCACGGACAGGCCGTCGGCCAGAGCCATACAGTACGCCATGGCGATACGAATACCCGTGAAATATCCGGGGCCCACCGTCACAGCCACGGCGGAGAGGTCCTCCAGAGACCAGTGGGCCTTCCGCAGGGCCTCCTGGACTATCAAAGGCAACCGTGCCGCCTGAGAGCGCCCCAAGTCCAGATTCGTCTCAACCACGAGAGCTCCGTCATCCATGATCCCCACGGACGTCCACCGGTTGGAGCAATCGACGGCCAGAATGCGTTCGCTCATTATGCTCCCCTCCACTGATCGGCATCATGAGCCGCAAGGCGCTCTTTGCTCTCGTCGTTCAAGGGCTCTACGGAGATCGTCCGACGATCGGGTTCCTCGTCAACCCCCTCCCCGTGAAAGCAGCGAAAGAGGACTCGAAACCCGCTACTCCGAGGGCAAACCGCAAGCCGCTCAGGCCATTCGACCATAAGCACCCATCCATCGTCCTCGTACTCATCAAGCCCCAGATCCCGAGAATCAGCCGTCTCCAAGCGATAGAGATCAGCATGAGCTACGGACAGACGCCCCTCGTACTGGTTCACCAGAGAAAATGACGGGCTCTTGACACTCCTCCCCCCCAGAGCCTCCGTCGCTCCCCTGACAAACGTGGTCTTTCCGGTTCCCAGATCCCCCTGAAGCAACACCCAGTCTCCCCCCCGAAGCACCTGAGCGAAGAAGCGACCAAAGGCCTCCGTCTCACTAGACGAGGCGGTCGTCACGGACCAACTCACCGGCGTCTCCGACGGAGCACGAAAATCACCAGAGCCAGGGCAAAGCCCACAGCGATGGCTGGCAGAAAAAAGCGAGAGACAGAGACATCCGGCTGATAGACCGATACTCCACCGATAACCGCTCCGGCAAAAATCAGGGACAGAGCCGATATTCCCCAGCCTCGACGCTGAATCCGTTTGGTCTTCTGAAGCTCCTTGTCCCAATCCACAGGCGGGCGGCGTCTCATGGAAGCCCTCCCATCACCGACGGGCAGACGGCGGCTATCTCCGACGCCAGGACTCCATCGACACCACGATGCTCCATCAGCTCCCCGGCGCGACCATGGACCCAGGCCGCAATCGCAGCGGCCTCAAAGGGCGCACACCCTCTCGTCATAAAGGCCCCCACAAGGCCGGAAAGGACATCCCCCGAACCCGGGACAGCCAAACTTTGGGAGCCTGCGGCGACCACCGCCTGATGAGTCCCGTCGCCGATAAGTGTTCCCTCGCCCTTCAACAGGGCGACCCCGTAGCGTCGGCCAAGCTCGTCCACCGCAGCCAACCGCTCAGTGGCGACCTCCCGAGAGGAGCACCCCAGCAAGCGACCGGCCTCCCCTTCGTGAGGGGTCAAGACTCGATCAGCCCGCCTCAAAGGATTCAGCTCACCGAGATAGAACAAGCCGTCTCCGTCGATCACGGAGGCCCCATCCCAGACCCCGAAAAAGGACGACGCCACCTCACGAGACCAATCGGAACGATCAAGGCCAGGTCCTAAAACAGCTACGGAACACCTGGGACGCCACCGCTCCACGACGGAGACCAGATCAGAGGGCGACTCCAGAGATTCAAAAATGCACTCGGGGATGGACGACAGGGACGAGCGCACCTCCGCGGGAGCTGCCACGACGCAGAGGCCGGCACCACCACGAAGAGCTCCCAGCGCACTCAAAGCGGCAGCGCCAGAATAGCGTGGCGAGCCAGCGATCAGGAACACCCCGCCACGGCTGGTTTTGTGAGCACATCGGGACGTCTGGGGAAAACGATCCGAGACGAACATCTCGTCGACCAATGACACAGCATCCTGGTCATCCAGGATGGCCGAGGATTCGACACCGATGTGGGTCACCGAGATATCACCACATCGCCAAAGCCCGGGGGATACCCGATGCCCGACCTTCTCAGCGATCATCGTGACAGTGGCATCGGCATCGATCGACGCTCCGGGAATCGTGCCGTCATCCAGATTGACACCGGTCGGGCCGTCGATGGCGAGGATACACGAGGCATCCTCAGCAGCGACGACGGCCCGAAGCACCGCCCCTTTGGGAGCCCCCGAGGCACCGGTGCCTAAAAGGGCGTCCACGACAAGAGAGGCCTGCGAAAGAGCATTCCGAAGAGCCTCGTCGGTCATATCATCAATGTGAGAGCAGGGAATCCGAAGGGAGGAGAGAATGTGGTAGTTCAGGGCAGCAGGGCCTCGAAGCCGTTCCGGTGAACCGGCCAAGATCACGGACGGCTCTCGTCCGAGGCGGGCCAGATGACGGGCCAAAACAAAACCATCTCCGCCGTTGCTCCCCACACCAGCGAGCACGACAACCCGATCGCCAGGCTTGGTCATGGAACAGGCCGCATCGGCACAGGCAATGCCAGCGTTCTCCATGAGGACCTCCGAAGGGATCCCCAAAAAGTCTACAGCACACCGATCAGCGGCTTGGACAGCCGCCGACCTATACAGTTTTTTACGGGCTTTCACGGTTTGGCCCCTCCTCCATCACCACAAAAGCAACGGCGTATTCCCCATCATGACTCAAAGAAAGATGAAATCGATGACCCTCAACAAGCTGACGAATCGACAAATCCATACACCCCAGCTTGATACTGGGCCCCCTGTCGGAGCGTCGAACCGAAACACCTCGAAACACAACCCGTGCCAGATTCACCCCAGACGCTTTGGAAAAAGCCTCTCGAGCGGCGAAGGACGCCGCAAGATGCCGAGCCGGATCGGGACGAGCCAGGGCATAGGCAATCTCCTCGTCGCTGAAGACCCTCTCAAGAAAATGACGGTCCGAGACGAGGCAAGACATCCGGGCGATTCGGCACATATCCACTCCGACGCCAAGGATCATGAGCACCCCTCCCTTGCTCGTTCAATACTATACTCCTTTTTTGCGAAATCACAAAGGGCGAAGAGCGAAAAAAACGAAAGACATACACTTTGAAAATGCAATATAATGATTTCCACTATATTATATATCCAATTCTTTTGGGCTACGTTGAAAAAACGAGGTCCAGCCCAAAAGGGTGGACCTCGAAAGACAAAATACATTAAAAATACTCAAAAAAGAGCTACCAATAGGTTGATCAACATAGCCCCAGATCGGCAATCGCATCTGTTCAGCTTAAACACCGACAGCAATCTGCCGAGGAGACTTCTGATCAAGGGAAACGAGCCAAACTGGTCATATTTCGACCAGCATTTCCTCAACTCCAAAGCTCCAGAGTCCTTGACACCCAAGCACCTTGGAGAATACATCGCCCAGGAACTGGGAGATACATAGTCGGTTTATTCCAGAAATTTCGGCCCGAGTTACAGTTTTTCGAAGGCACAGGTGAGGTCCTCTATAAGGTCTTCAGGCGCTTCAAGACCAACGGAGAGACGTATGAGCCCTTTGGAAATGCCAGCTGCCTTTTGTTCGTCGTCGGTGAGGGCTGCATGGGTCATGGAGGCCGGATGCTGGATGAGGGATTCGGTATCGCCCAGACTGACCGCGAGAGTCCACAGCTTAGTGCTGTTTATGAATTTTTTACCAGCGTCGTAGCCCCCCTTGAGTTCCATAGCGATCATGGCACCGTAGTAGGCCATCTGGCGATCAGCGAGTTCCTTTTGAGGATAGCTGTCCAGCCCCGGATACCGAACCTCAGCAACTTCGGGTCTGGTTTCCAAAAATCGTGCGATCTCAAGCGCCGATTCACAGTGACGGGGAACACGTATGTGAAGAGTTTTCATGCCTCGAAGCATGAGGTAGGCGTCAAAGGGCGAGAGAGTAGCTCCAGTAAGGTCTTTGAGCCCCTCGCCTTTGACCCGACTGATAAAATCCTGAGAGCCCACGACGACACCGGCGATGACATCCCCGTGACCGTTGAGGTATTTTGTGGCCGAGTGGACGACGACGTCGGCTCCAAGAGCGAGAGGACGCTGAATAACAGGCGTGCAGTAGGTGTTGTCCACAACGAGGATGGCTCCGGCGTCGTGAGCAACCTGTGCGAGGCCCGGGATGTCCATGAGGTCCATCGTAGGGTTGGCAGGAGACTCGCAATAGATCATTTTTGTGTTGGACTTGAGGGCCTTTTTGACCGTTTGGGGGTCTCGCAGATCAATAAAGGTAACGTCGATGCCGAAACGGGGGAATTGATGGGACATAAGGGAATAGGTGCATCCGTAGACCGACCGGGCGGCGATGACGTGGTCACCTCCCGAGAGGGCCGTCCACAGCAGAGAGGCAATGGCCCCCATACCTGAGGCTGCAACGGCCGCAGCTTCGCCGCCTTCTAAGATAGCGATTTTTTTCTCAACGGCAGTGTGGTTTGGATTGCCCAGTCTGGTGTAGACGTACCCGTCCTCCTCTCCTTTGAAGCGACGGGCCCCCTGGTCGGCGTCGATAAAAGCAAAAGTCGAGGTTTGATAGATGGGAGTGGAGAGGGCGCCGGTTTCGTGATCGGGATGGGTTCCGTGGTGCACACAGAGCGTGTCGAATCGATGTGACATAATATCTCCTCCTTATGTGACTGTCATATTCAAGAACTTTCTCTCTCATGCAACGCCGCAGCTCTTCCTCCCTCACATTTTATAGGCTACAATCGTTTTACACAAATATCGGATCCTTTCGAAGCGGGGACACAAAACGAAAGGGAGTATGAGATTTTATGGTACGACAAAACCACAGTCGATCAATCCAACAAACGATTACCGAGATGCTTCGGTCTGAGGGAGGGCGATTCATCTCGGGACAGGAAATATGCCAAGAACTCGGAGTGAGCCGAACGACAGTCTGGAAGCATGTGAACGAGCTCCGCGATCAGGGATACGTGATCAAGTCGATTCCCCGAAAGGGACACAAGCTGATCGCCGCTCCAGATACGTTGAGTGCTTGGGAACTGAACCCCTGGCTGACGACGGAGTTCCTGGGCCGAAGGGTTGAGCATTATTTTTCAGTAAAATCAACAAACTTGATAGCGAAGGACCTGGCTCGCCAAGGGGCCGCCGATGGAACGGTGGTAACGACAGAGCATCAGTCCGCCGGACGAGGACGCAGCAACCGCAGCTGGTTTTCCGAGGAGAGCGCTGGTATCCAGATGTCGCTGATCCTCCGCCCCTCCACTCCCCCGCATTCGGCCTCGGTGATCACTCAGATTGGCGCAGCAGCCGTCGCACTGGCTCTTGAGGCTCAGGGATTCGCCCCGGCGATCAAGTGGCCCAACGATGTGCTGCTCTCGGACAGAAAAGTCTGCGGCATTCTGACAGAGATGAGTTGCGAGCTGGATCGGATCGAGCATATCGTGGTCGGCATAGGGATAAACGTGCATACACGTCGGTTTCCCGATGATATTGCCGAAGTTGCGACCTCTCTCCTCCTTGAAGGGGGGGAAAATCTCAAGCGCCAGGCTTTAGCTGGGGCTGTGCTCAACGAGTTTGAACCTCTTTATACCCGGGGACTCCTCGGGGATGTGGAACCCGCCCTATCGGTATGTCGACGGTTGTCGTGGCTTCGAGGGAAGAACGTTTCTTTCGAGCAGGACGGAGTTATCAGAACCGGGACAGCCGGAGATGTCGACAGCAAAGGACGACTTGAGGTGGAGATCGATGATGGCCATCGAGAGCTGTTGCTGTCGGGTGAAGTTCATCTGGGTACAGGACCTGGACGCTGACCCCCCGCCCTGAGAGTATCTCACCCCCAGAGACGTCAGCACCTCGGACCTTGATGCCCCGTTTGCCAAAGTGCGGTCGGAGCCTTCTGGCCTCGACCGCACCTGCCTCTCAAAAATTATTTTCTCTTCTTCGATACCACGGTCACGTCGGTAGTATCGGGACCGGCGCTGTGGAGCACCAATCCCTGAACATCGTCGTTCCAGGCCATGCTCGACGTGTAGTTGAACAGGAAAAGCCACGGGGCGTCGTCGACAATCTGCTGCTCCGCCTTCCGATAGAGCTCCATCCGTCTCTCCCGGTTTGTCTCGGACCGAGCATCTTTCAGCAGCGTATCCACTTCTGCATTGACGTACCGAGCCCGATTGCCCTTGCCACCCAGGTTGGACGAGTGGAACAGGTCGTAGAGGAAGCTATCCGGGTCAGGAGATGCGATCCAGCCAAGCCGGAAGATATCGAACTCACCCCGGGCTAAGGTATCCAGATGAACTCCCCAGTCCACAACATTGATCTCCAGATCAATGCCCACCTCTTTCATCTGTGCCTGGACGGCCTCGGCTACGAGTTTGTGCCGCTGATTGTTATTCACCTGAAGAGTAGTCTTGAGTCCGTCGGGATACCCGGCTTCTTTGAGAAGCCTCTTTGCCTTTTCAGGATCATAGGAATACCCCTTGATTGGATCCTTATAGGGGAAGAGACCGGGAGGTGTGACTCCATTGGCCGGGATATAGCGGTTGTTGATGACCAGTTCATTGAGGGCCTTCCGGTTGATGGAATAGTTCAGGGCCTGACGGAGCTTGAGGTTCCCTTTAAAAGGAGGTTTTTTGTTGTTGAAACCATAGTAGTATACCCCCGTCCAGGGTTTTTCAATCATGAGTCCCTTCTCGCCGTATGTCGCTTTGATCTCCTCGTAAAAGGCGTCAGGCAGGTCGGGGAAGATATCCACGTTGCCCTTCCTGAACTCCATGTACGCAATGGCGTTGTCCGGAATAATGACGTATTCCAGCTTATCCAGATAGGGAAGGCGATTCCCAGAAGCATCGGAAGCCCAATAGTCGGGATTCCGCTTCATGACGTACAGGCTGTCGTGCTTCCAGCTCTCGAAACAGAAAGGACCGGTCCCGACGGGGTGGAAACAGAAATCCTTGCCCCACTTTTCGCAGTCCTCCTCGGGGACGATGACGAAATAGGCCAAAGTCAGGTTAATCATGAAAGGGACATAGGGCTTGCTCAGGACAAACTGGACGGTATGGTCGTCCAGCACCTGGACACCTTCCCAGGTGTCGGTTTTTTTGTCCAGAAAATCCTGGTACCCTTTGATCGATTCAAGCCGCCCCATACGAGGTGAGTTCATCCTCAGAAGACGCTCGAAAGAGTACTTGACGTCGGAGGCCACCATCTCCCGACCGCCGTTGGCCGTCAGCTCGCCGCCAGATTCTTTCTGAAACATGACACCTTTTCGGAGGTGGAACGTCCAGACCGTAGCGTCGTCGTTGACATCCCAGCTCTCGGCTAACCCCGGGATAATCTTCATCGTCTCTGGATCGCTCTTGAGCAGAGTTTCAGCGTATTTGAAGATAATCATGGTAGACGTCGTATCCGTAGCCTGGGCAGGATCGGGTTTAGGTGGATCGGCAACGATACGCCACCTCAACGTCCCACCGTATTCCGGCGTAGCTGCCTCCAGAGCTCCCGAGGGAACCAGAGCCAAAACACAGACTATCAGAGCAAAAAACAATCCTTTTTTCATGAACATAACCTCCCTTTGTCAGTGATTCTCCCCTCAATATGTGGCCGAACCGTCTCTATTATGGTATCACTGTCACGCGACGCATTCAATAATGATATACCTCCCGATCGGAGCTTCAAAATCCATACTCTCCCCCAGGAGACGGGATCAAGAAAAGAAGAAGGTCCATCTCCCTGTTTTGGAGCTCTCGATGCAGCACCTTTATCCGAGATCTTTCAGAAGCTTTCTCGAGATCGGTACTTTTGTCTTCCCTCCGCACGAGTCCTGTCGTATGATTGTGATCCAAAAGATCTCTGAGGGGGAGACAAATATCATGACCATGACAGTGAGGAAAATCCTTGAATTACCTCCCATGCAAGGATTGAAACTGATCGCTGGCGAGGGAGGTATTGATAAAAATCAGGTTCACAGTGTCACGGTTCTTGACGCACCCGACGCATGCTCCTGGGTTCGCAAAGGGGATTTCATTATGAGTTCCGGGTATCTTTTTCGAGATTCTCCCAAGAGCCTTGAGAAAACCCTTTCTGACCTGCATGCAAACCAGGCGGCCGGCCTGGGGATCAAGATCCACAGATTCATCAAAACCGTTCCCCAAAAGGTTCTCGATCTCGCTAACGAACTTGAATTTCCTCTGGTACACGTGCCCAATCATTTTGCCTTTGCGGATGTCATTCACCCTGTGCTCTCCGAGATCGTCAACTGTCAGGAACGTTTGCTTCGATATTCCGAGACGGTTCGCCGTTCTTTTTTTGACCTCTGCATCAACGCGGCAGATCTCCTGACGATTCTGGAGCATCTGAAAAACTTCATCCATAAACCCTTTGCCTTCGTGAACGTCCTCACTGGAGAGCGACATTTTTTCGGTCCCGCTGAATTTTTGCACCAACAGTTTGAAACTATGGCACTTCGGGATATCCTTTGTTCCATACCTTCGGATCCGGTAGCGCTCAACGGAAAAATCTACGGATACCTGGTCTTCGACTGTCCTCCAGAGGTCCTTATGGAAAAAAGCTTCGAGATCCCTATCACCCAGGCAAAGGGAGCCATTCTCCTCTACATGCAGCGACGGATCGCAGAAATTCAGGCAGAAAGCCGCTATCGAAACGAATTTGTCCAGGACATCCTTATTCACAATCTCCGATTTGAAGGCGAGGTCTGGAACCGGGCGAAGATGTTCGGATGGGATCTTCGAGGCCCTCAATGTGTTGCCGTCATAGACATAGATAACTACAAACACCACTTCGATGATACTTTTCAGGGTCGGGATCTGCTCCCTGTTCTCGAAGGAACGAAACGACGAATTTACGGTCTATGCACTGCCAGAATGAAAAATACCTATCCATCTCTCCCCTACACGGAGATGAGCGACTCCATCGCTTTTATCCTTCCGGTTCCTCTGGATTTTCCCGCCTTTAAAAAAAAGATCTCGCCGATTCTCAAAGAGATTCATGACATCGTACGGGAGGATACTCACTTTACCGTGACCACCGGCGTTGGCAACAGCACGGAGAGTGTCTTCGACTGCCATACGAGCTATGAAGAAGCCCGTAAAGCACTGGAAACCGTTCGTGCGGCAGCCGGTGGCGATCGTGTAGTCTTCTGGAAAGAGCTGGGAGTATATAAGCTTTTGGGCAATCTTAACGACACCGATTCCGGTCAGGCCTTCTACATGGAGTACATCGGTCCCCTGATCAAGCACGACCAGAGAAAAAAATCCGAGCTTCTGCGAACTCTCAAGGTTCTGATCCGTAATAACTGGCAGTTAAAAGCCGCAGCAGTCGATCTTTCGGTTCACTACAACACCATAAAGTATCGTTATGCAAAGATATGCGAGGTCCTGGAATGTACTCCCGACGACAGCGACCAGCGCCTCAACCTCGCACTCTCTCTCAAACTATACCTAATGGACCAAGATCTCGAGAAATACTGATTCTAAAAGACAAAAAAACAAAGGAGGCAGCAAAAAAATTGTCTCTCAAGACCGTTTTTTGATTTGTTTTTTGTCCACAAAAGACGTTGATCTCCCCTGTCAGGATACATTACGATTGATGTAATAAAGACTTCCGGGAGTCTATCATGAGGAGGGGATCATGATATGCCTGCAAACGTCATTAATATCGCAAACAGCGGCCCTGTCTGGGCCATCGCCATCGTGATCGTAGCGATTGCGTTGTTTCAATCGCTTTTGTACATTCGTCTCGCCTTCAAGGCCGCCGATCAGATAGGTTTTCCCAAATCCCAATGCGTAAAGGGGCTCCGTTCCGGTGTGATCTCGGCCATCGGCCCGTCCATCGCCGTTTTTATCGTCATGGTCGGGATGATGTCCGTCGTCGGTGCTCCCATCACCTGGCTGCGCCTTTCCATCATCGGCGCAGCTCCAACGGAGCTGACCGCTGCCACCGTTGGAGCCCAGGCATACGGCGTCGAATTCGGCTCAGCAGACTACGACCTCGGTGCTCTGGCAACGTCCTGGTGGACCATGACTATTAACGGTGTCGGATGGCTTCTGGTGGTCGGACTGTTTACCCACAAACTTGAAGACCTCAGGGAAAAGGTCGGTGGCGGAGACGTCCGCTGGTTAGCGATTCTTTCGGGGGCAGCATCGCTGGGATGCTTCGGTTTTCTGAACGCCAGAAACATCAAGGTAGGGATCGAACAGCTCCTTGCCCCGTCACCGATGGAGGGGGCAGGAGGTCCTCTCTATGCGGCGATTGGCGGGATGATAGGTATGGTAGTCCTCCTGAAAATCGCAGAACGATGCACTTGGCTGAAGGAGTATACCCTGGGAATCGCGATGCTTATAGGGATGGCTTGCGCGACCATGATGGTCTAGGAGGAAAACAAGATGAATACATCCGCTTCACAGCAGGAGTTTGAACATCTCTGGAGAGGCCCTGCGGTCAGGATTGGCGTTTCCACTGTTTTGATCTCGGCACTCCTTACCTTTCTTCCCTGCCTCTATCTGTACATCGTCCATGGAGTGTTCCCGTCAACCGCCGTCGCTCTTAAAAGCTGGGCCATGATCGCATCCATCTTCGGAGCCTTTTACATCGTCGAGCCCGTTTCGTACTATCCAATTCTCGGACTCACCGGGACGTATATTTCGTTTCTCACCGGCAATATCGGCAACCTTCGGGTTCCCTGTTCCGCTGTTGCACAGGATGTGGTCGGAGTCCAGCCAGGAACGCCAGAAGCTGAGATTATTTCCACCCTTGGGCTCGCAGGATCGGTGATGACGAACCTGTTTTTCGTGACCCTGGCTGCCTTGGCAGGGACAGCTCTTTTAGCAGCGTTTCCATCGTCTATCGCCCTGGCTTTCAAAAAATACACGGTTGCAGCGATTTTTGGAGCCGTTTTTGGGCAGTTTACCCTCAAGCTTCCTCAACTGGCGATTCCAGGCATTGCCATCCCTCTCGCTCTCTACTGGAGCGGCATTTCCTTCCTGAGCCAGACATGGGTGGTTATCGTGGCCTCTATTTTCGGCACCATGGCAGTGGGACGACTTCTCTACATCCGAAAGATTCTGTAACGAGTCCCTTCCCATCAAAGGAGGTTCATCATGAACACTCAGGAAAGCCTCGCAGCTGTCAGTCGTTTTATACAAGATCACAGAGATGAGGTCGTCAATTTTGCCTCTCGTCTGGTTCAGACACGATCGGTCAACCCCCCCGGCGATGAACGGGAAATTGCAGAGATGGTCTCACAGGAATTCACCCGCCTTGGACTCACTCCAAAGATTCTGGATCACGGGGAGAATTACCGAAGCGTCATCGCATCCGTCGGGCCACACACGCAGAGGCCAGCAGTGATCTTGAACGGTCATCTGGATACGGTACCACCGGGCGAGGTCGCATGGGAGCGTTCCCCCTTTTCTGGAACCGTTGAGGACGGTTTCCTCTACGGACGGGGAGCCTCGGACATGAAAGCTGGAGATGCCGCCATGACCTACGCCGCAGCTGCTTTGGCATCGCTTGGCGAAGACGCTCTTCAGGGGCAGCTTCGATTAACTCTCACGTCAAGCGAGGAAACCATCAGCAAGGGAGCAAAGGCTGTGGCTCAGTCCGATCTCGTCAAAGGAGCCGGCGTCGTCCTCATCGCCGAACCCACGAATCTCGATATCTACACCGCTGAAAAAGGCTGTTTTTGGATCACGGTCACAGCTCGAGGGAAAACAGCCCATGGCTCCATGCCTCACTGTGGGGTCAACGCCGTCCAGGGGCTGACCGATTTTCTCTGGAAACTCCGCTCCTACTGGCATAACCTGGCCGAAATACCCCACCCCAACCTAGGCCCCTCGACAGCCAGCGTCAACGTCATCTCCGGCGGAGTAGGGACCAACGTCATTCCCGATCTGGCGACGGCAAATGTGGATATTCGAACCATTCCTGGACAAACTCATGAGGAGCTTCTCAAAAAAATGAACATGTGGGCACAGGAGCTCAGCGAAAAACACCCCGGTCTTTCCATAGACATAACGATACTGAACGACCGAGCTCCCTACGAGATCGCCCAAGATCACAACGCCGTTATATCAATGGCCACATCTATCGAAAGAGCCACGGGAAAGTCCCCAGAGCGTAAAGCCGTGGCCTTTTACACCGATGCGTCCATCTTCGGCCCGACCTGCGGACTCCCTGTGGTGATCTTCGGTCCTGGGGATCCGACCCTGGCTCACCAACCGAACGAACGAGCCAGCACAATATCCATCGTCCAAGCCGCAGAGTCCATTGCACTTTGGGCAACCGGACTTTTGAGTTAAAAGGACTGAGCAAGAGACGAAAAGATGAGGGCTTAAAAAGCCCTCATCTTTTCGTCTCGACAAACAGTTCAAGGCCAACGTCCACTCTACAGAGAACGAATATACTCCAGGCAGGTTCGAACTCCAAAGGCACTGGCACCCTTACCATAGCATCCAAAAGGCTTCTCATAGAAATCGACAGCGGCGATATCCAAATGGGCCCAGGGAATATCAGGATTCACAAACTCCTTGAGGAACATTCCGGCGGTGATCATGCCACCTCCTGGCCCCCCCGAGTTCAGGAGATCTGCCACAGGAGAGTCGATCTGCTCCCGAAGTTTGTCATCGTCCATGGTGAAGTGGTGGAATCGCTCGCCGGCTCGACACCCAGCGTCCATAATGGCTCGACTCAGGTCGTCGTGGTCACAGAGGAGTCCGGCAGTATAGTTACCCAGCGCCGTGACGGCAGCACCCGTGAGCGTGGCCATATCCACGATGACATCGGGCTGGAGCTCGGAGGCAAAAGAGAGACTGTCGGCCAGGGTGACTCGTCCCTCGGCGTCGGTGTTGACGATTTCAATGGTCTTGCCATTTTTAGCCCGAACGATATCGTCGGGGCGGTAGGCAGCTCCGTCAGGCATGTTCTCAGCGGCACCGACGACACCATGGACCTCGATATCCGGCGTCAGAGCCGCTACGGCTTTCATGATGGCTAAAACATTGCAGCCACCGGTTTTATCACATTTCATGGTCCGGATACCAACCCTGTTCTTGATGCAGAGTCCCCCGCTGTCGAAGGTGATCCCCTTACCCACAAAGACAACTTTCTTTTTTGCTCTCTCTTTGGGACGGTAGATCATATGTATGAATCGAGGTGGCGTCTGGGAACCTTTACCCACATGCCAGAGTGCCGACATTCCCTCGGCCTGTATTTTTGTCTCATCCCAGATCTCACATTCAAGCCCCGTTTCCTCAGCAATTTTTTGAGCTCGCTCGGCCAAAGTTTGAGGGGTGATATCGTTCCCCGGCCTGTTAGCCAGATCTCGGGCTTCCGTCTGGGCTCGCCCCAGGATGACACCTCTGTCGACAGCGGACTGGTGCCCACCCATCAAAAATAAGGACTCCATGGGAACGGTCCGATCGCCTTCCTTGGGGGTACGGAACCGGTCGAATCGATAGTTCCCCAGAACGGCTCCCTCAGCGGCAGCAGCGCTCAGGTCTTCGTCAAGGCCATCAGGAAAGATCACGGCTGCTTGAGCGATCCCCAGGGCTCCCAGCCGACGAACTGTCTCGGCGACGCCGTCCCGGACAGCCCCCGTAGGCACGTCTTTTTTCTTTCCCAGCCCCACAAGAAATACCTCCGCCCCTCCATCAAGCGACGGGAAACGGAACCACTCGTTTTTCCTGCCGATGGCACCGAAATGACGGGCTGCCGTCTCGGCGGCTCCGCCCCAGATCTTGCTCATATCCTGCCCTTCATAATACAGTACGGCGACGGCAGGAACCACCGGAGCATCCCCGGAAAAAACCTCGACATTCATCATACGTGACAGACCTCCCATGTAATACTTCCTCGACTCTCTCGCCGAGGGCTCAAACTAAAAGGACCCCTCACCAGGAGGGGCCCGGTTATACAGGTACGTTACTTGGCAATCCAGATATCAGTCAGATCGGTAGTGTAATCGCCCATGGCAGGAAGGAAGACGTTTTTCACCTTCGGGCCGTGGACTAAGCTGGTCGTGTAGTGGAACAGGAAGATCCATGGTGCATCCCCCACGATCTGCTGCTCCGCTTTTTGGTACAATTCAACCCGTTTATCCCAATTCGTCTCAGCCCGAGCCTGGCGTAGCCAGGTATCGACCTGAGGGTTTTTGTACCGGGAGTAGTTTCCTTTGGAACCAAAGTTATCCGAGTCCAGCAGGACGTAGAGGAAGTTATCAGGATCAGGATAGTCCACGACCCAGGCCATACGGAACATCTCGAATTCTCCCCGGGAACAGGTGTCCAAGTGGGTTCCCCAATCCTGCGCCTTCAGTTTGAGTTTAATACCAAGATCAGCCACCTGCGCCTGGATGGCCTCAGCGATGGAGCGGTGTCTTGGGTTATTGTTGTATTGCAGGGTAAGCTCAACACCCTTTTCGTATCCCGCTTCCTTGAGAAGCGCTTTAGCTTTCTCAGGGTTGAACTCGTAGCCCTTCAGGTTCGGATTGTAGCCCGGCATACCAGGAGGCAGTACGCCCCGGGCCGGAGAATACCGTCCATTGATGACGAGCTCGCTGATAGCCTCCCGGTTGACGGCATAGTTCAAAGCTTGGCGAAGCTTGTGGTTACTCTTGAAAGGTTCCTGAGAGTTGTTGAAGCCATAGTAGTACGTTCCCATCCAGGGACGCTCCTGAAAACCACTCTCGCTGTACGTTTCCTTAACCTCTTGGTAGAACTCATCGGGGACATCTTGCAGGATGTCTATGTTACCTTTTTTGAACTCCAGATAGGCCACGCTGTTGTCCGGGATCACCCGGTAGACGATCTTGTCCAGATACGGCAGGGGACTGCCCTGGTCGTCCTTCTTCCAAAAGTCGGGGTTTTTGACCAACACGACCTGGTTATCGTGGTCCCACCCATCAAGCATAAAGGGGCCACTTCCCACGAGATGGAAATTGAAGTCCTTCCCCCACTTCTCCACATCCTCCTTAGGAACAACTGTGAAGGAGTTGTACGCCAGGATAAACAAAAACGGAGCAAAAGGACGATCAAGAGTGAACTGGATCGTGTAATCGTCCAGGACCTTAATGCCAGACCATTCATCGACCTTTTTATCGGTAAAATCCTTATATCCCTTGATCTGCTCCACAAAGTACGCTCTTGGAGAATTTTCCCTGACAAGACGCTCAAAACTGTATTTGAAATCCTCAGCTTTCACCTCACGGCCCCCGTTGGCCGTGGGTTTTCCCTCGACCGTCTTGTGGAATTTGACCCCCTTCCGAAGATGGAAAGTCCAGACGGTGGCATTGTCGTTGACATCCCAGCTTTTAGCGATCTCGGGCACGACACCTTTGCCATCGGGATCATACCCCACCAGACCTTGACAGACCATATTCAGAGCCCTGCTGGACGTGGTGTCCGTTGCCTGAGCGGGATCCATTTTCGGAGGATCGTTAACAAGCCGCCAGACCAACGTGCCACCCATGACCGGAGCATCGGACGCAAAGGCCACCCCCATACTCAAAAGACCGAACATAACACCGATAAGCAACGCTAAACTGAAATTTTTCATTCCCCTGTACACCTCCCCCAAAAAATCGCCTCGATACACAATCGAACCGAAACAAACGAACGAGGCATATCCGTCCCCTCCATATTATGATACCATCCTTGTCAATTCAGTGCCTTGCGACGTCGAAAAAAATCCGTTTCAGTGACAGAGGGCTGACGATGACGGTATAATAGGGAAGCAATGCGGCATTGTCCGTGAAATTCCGTCTTTATCGAGGAGGACTCCGAATGGATAGCATAACCAACGTTTTTTTCAACAATCCCTTTGTTCAGGGGCTTATTTTAGGCCTCGTCGTAGCCCTGTTCATCTGGATTCAGGGTATGATCAAAAACGGAAAGATTACCAAGGAACTGATGCGAATGAAGGAGGGCCTGAACGCCCAGATATCTACGTCGGCCCAGAATAACGCCCAGTATATTCGTGAGAACGAGGAAATGAGAAAAAAATTAGCATCCATGGAGATGACAATGGCGACTCTCTCTCAAAAACCCAAGAGAGCCGAGCTCAAGACCCTCTACGTCTACGACAAAGCGATACATCTGATGTACGCCCGCACTCCGGGATTTGCCACAGCATGGGAAAGTGTCCTGAAGGAGGCAGAGCAGGAGATCGCTAAGGCTGAATCAGGCCTTATCCCCCTGATGAAGAAGGTCTTCCACCCGTCCCTGTCAGCCCGAACCGAGACGGACGATGGCAGTGTAGAGACTGAGCCTGATCAGGCCGGAGATACCGCATAAGAGGCCGCCGAGTTGCTATGAAAAAGCCGATTCTGTGGGCTGCCGTTATCACAGTGGCTCTTGGATTGATTGGGGGGCATCCTGATTCGGGACAGGCTTTAGCCTTGCCGTGGGACAAAGAACACGGAGCCGCCCTTCGGGTCTTCCAGCTCCTGAATTACCTTGACTTTGGTCTGGCTCGAGCCGTGGAGACCCATGATGCCCTGCTCCTTGCCCGAGAGTACGACGTCCTGGCGGGAGAACTCAACCTGTCCGCCATTCAAGACGAACAGGTGATACAGATTATCGAGTCGCTGGGAGATATGGTAGATCGTTCCGAAGCCGATCGTCTCTGGAAGCAGGTTCAGAGTGTTTTCACCAGAAAGACGCACAGGGAGATATACGAAGGCCTCATGCGTTTCGACTCACCCCAGGCGGCGGCGTTGGCTGTGATCTCCCGACGAGGCGCTCCATGGTACGATTATGCCCGAAACAGGGAGACCTATCGGCAGGACCTCCGAGGCAAGGTAGACCTCACTGACGGCCAGATCCGTAAGCTCACGGAGCTCCGAAAGGACATGCTCCGTATATCCTGGGAGCTGGTGAGCAAATACGACTCGGGCATAAAGGTTCGACTGAGTGGCAAGGAGATGGACCATTTCGTGACCATTCTGACCGAGCACGATCCGGTGCGCCTGTCCCGACGCCTGAGACGTCTTCTTGAGGACCAGCCAGCCTTCGCAGAATTTCCCCCCCTGTGGTTCTATCTGGGAATGGCCGAGACCCAACGTCCCGACAGAAACACCGAAGGTGCCCTGTATTGTTTTAAACGATACGAGGGTACGTACAAGGGTATTTTCATTCGGGATCCCCTCCTTGTCCTGAGCGCCATGGAGAGCATCGCTCTTCTTTCCGAGGAGGAGCATACTCAGACGCTTCGATGCCTGGAGGTTTTGGAAGGTAACTGTACGGACGACGACTGGCAGTGTTTTCTGCTGAGTGCCATCGTTCAGGCTCGACTTGGCCTGATCCCACAGGCGAGGGAGAACCTTCAAAGAAACATGGACAACGGGCACTTGGTCTCGTTATGCGCCCGAGTTTTAGGGACAATCCTTCTGGACGCCGGTGACCTCCGAGGATTGAACGAGACGACAGAGCGAGCCGTGACCGATCCCAGGATACGCCGGGGAGATATTCTTTCGCTGGCAGCTCACTGTACATCCACAACCTGCATAAACTGGTTGAACAAAGAGGTCGCTCGGATGAGGCTCTCCCTGGCCAAAAGCGACAAAAGCTCAGTCAGACTGGAGCTCCCGTCAGACTGGATCGACGTTCCATGCTCTATGGACGTCCAGGTCACCTGGTCGCCAGAGAATCAAGGTTGGCGTACGTCTCTGTCCGCAACAGCGCTGGCGGTTCTTCCACAGGGTGATTTACCCGATCTCCAGCTGTTGGAAACACCACCCGAAGAGGCTCCCAGGCTGCCAAAGACCCTCACGGTCACCCTGACCCATCCCTTGTTTCGATTGGTCACCGATTGGGAGCTGATCCCCCCGGATGACAGCATGCTCAGAAGCCTGAAGCTCTCGGTAGCCCAGGCCCTTCCCTTTTATCGCCCCGAGGTAGGAAAATACAGAATAAAAAAAGAAAACAAGAAAAGCCCAAATGGGGTTCCCCTCTCGATGGATCAGAAGGATTAAGTTACTTAAACCACTTCTCGTAGAGGCCCCGTCGCTTCTCCACGATCACCTTATCCACAAGGGGCTTCAGATCCTGTGCGTCTTTTGGCATGACAACCCCGTAGCGTTCCGTAGTGATCATGCCATCCATCGCGACCAGGTCAGGGTCGTTCTTTGCTGCCAGATCAACGATTGTCGCATCCGAAAGGACAGCATCCACCTCTCCTGCCAGAAGAGCCTGGACCAAAGCCTCCGGACTATCCACAATTACCGTCTGAGCAGCCAGATCCGACTTAGCCGTCTCGTATCCCGTAGACCCCGCCAGAACCGCCACGGACTTTCCCTCCAGGTCCATGGCGGTCTCGAATCCTGCCCCCTTTCGAACAAGGAGTTTTTGTCCCGTGTAGAAGTAGCACTCGGAGAAGCTGCAGGCCCGAGACCTGCTCGGCCGGATGGTAATAGTGGCAATAGCCAGATCGTACTGTTTCCACGGATAACTACTGTACCAGGACAAAGCGATAAGGCCATCCCAGGAAAGCCGAATAAATCGAGGCTTCACACCGATCTCTTGGGCGATAAGCTTGCCCAGATCCACGTCCAGTCCCTGAAGCTGCCCATCCTCTTCAAAAAAAAACGGCCTGTTCTCGAAATCCGCCAGGGCAATTACCAGTTCACCCCGGCGCATGATGCCTTCAAGTCGCGACTCCCCCCAGGATACCCCGATGCCCAGAGCGAGAAGGCAGCAAACAACTGACACCAACCTCAGTTTTTTCATCATCATGGACACCCCCTTCTACAGGTACTCTACCATCGAAGCCCGGCAATGAAAATGACCAAGATACATATAGGAGCGATAATCTTTAAAATCCACAACCATACACGCTCTTTCATTCCAGGAGTACCCGAATTGACGACCCCATCCACCACTGCGTCGGGAATCCACCAACCGAGGAAAAGCACCGTGAAGAAGCCGCTCACAGGCATGAGAATGTTGGATGCGAAGAAATCGGCGGCATCCAAAAAGGAAAGTCCAAAGACAGTGATTTCCACAGCCCCCTGAGAAAGAGCCGAGGGGAGCCCCATCAAGGTGATCACGCCCCCCACCACGAGGGTGGCCTTCCGTCTGGACCAGCTCAGGGCATCGATAAAATACGATGCGACCACTTCAAGCAAGGATATGGACGACGTCAAAGCAGCGAAGAAGAACAGGACGAAAAAAGAAGCGGACCAAAAAACACTTCCTGGCATCTTGGCAAACACCACGGGCAAAGTGATGAAGGTAAGCCCCGCTCCGGCCCCGGGCTCCAGGCTAAAGGCAAACAGAGACGGAAATATAATGAGCCCGGCCATCAGAGAGACAAGAAAGGTGAGGAAACAGATCTGGGCACTGGCCCCAAGAATATTGGAATCATCAGGAAGATAGCTTCCGTAGATGATCATGACCCCGAGCGCCAAGGACAGAGAGAAAAAAGTCTGCCCCATGGCCGAGAGAAAAACCTTCCCCGTAATCTTTGAAAAATCTGGTTTCAAGAAGAAAGAGAGCCCTTCCATAGCTCCGGGAAGAGTGACTGATCGTCCGATAAGCAGGATCATAAGCAAAAACAACGCCGGCATGCAGAAGGTACAGAGTCGTTCAATGCCGCCACTGACCCCACGAAAGACCACGAAAACCGTGCCTGCCATGAACAACACCTGATACAGAACCACCTGCCAGCCATCGGAGATAAAGTCCTGGAAGATACGAGCCACATCTCCGGCAGCGGATACCCCCATAAGCCCAGTGAAAGATTTGAAGATGTACGCCACGGTCCAGCCACCGATAACGCCATAATAGGACAGGATGATGAACGATGCGATCACTCCGCCCCAACCGACCAAAGACCACCGGGAGCCACCAAGAGCTCGAAAAGAGCCCACGGCGTTAAGCCGCCCCTTTTTGCCGATCACGATCTCACCCATCATGAGAGATATACCTATGGTAAACACGAGAAGAAAATAGACAAGGACGAACGCCGCTCCGCCCGACTGTCCCGCTATGTACGGAAACCGCCAGATACTCCCCAGACCGATGGCAGACCCAGCCGCAGCAAGTATGAACCCTAATTTGCTACTCCACTCTCCACGACCCTTTGCTTCCTGCACAACAAACGCCCCCTTAATTTATTGAAGCGAATATCAACAACAAAACAATCATGTACGTCAAAAAAACAATACTACTAATTGGATCATAGGGCAAAAGAAAAAAATATCGGACTCATTAGGGTTTTCTGAGCAGAATACAAAGTTTTATAGGCATTTGATTTAGAGTCACAATCCACCAATAACAGTAGGGCACCTCTAAAAACTCAGAAACTCGCCTCAGGTCGTTTCGACGGAGCCCATTCGAGCTTCGTGTTTTTGACCTGCCGTCGTGAAGTATCGACTGGGGCGAGACAGGTCTCTGGCGGAACGACCTGAGGTTGGGAGACTTGGATGTAGGGTTTTAGAGATGCCCATGTGACAATATATCTCTGGCGATCTTTTTCGAGCCAGGTCAAAGAGGAAACTAAAAAAGATACGTGCAATACCGCAACACACCAGTTCATGGTGATAAGCTTCTAAGACGGATGGCTTAAACGAAACGGGGAACTACTTCAACCTATTTGGACGAGGTGTAAATCCATAACAGGACTACTCGTACTTAGAGATCCAACGTAGAGGCCCTTATTCAGGGTAATCGTTCTCGACTGGGGTGGCGGAAACAACCAATCAAGTGATCGTTCACCAAGCCAACGGACTGCATGAAAGAGTAGAGGATGACCGGCCCGACGAAGGAAAACCCCCGCCGCTTCATGTCCTTTGATATAGCTCTGGATATAGCGGTCTCAGAGGGAACCTGCTCCGGTCGTTCCCAACGATTTATCAAAGGAGAACCACCCACAAAGGACCAGAGATACACCCCGAAGCTTCCCCACTCATCCCTGATCTTCACGACTGCTCGAGCATTGCTTACCGCCGATTCCACCTTACGACGGTTCCGCACGATCCCGGGATCCCGAAGCAGGATTCCCACACGATCCGACCCATATCTGGCAACAGAGTCCACATCAAAACCATCGAAGGCCCGGTAATACGCCTGTCTTTTCCTCAGAATAGTGATCCAGCTCAACCCCGCCTGAGCTCCCTCCAGAATGAGCATTTCGAAAAGACGACTCTCGTCTCTAACGGGAGTTCCCCACTCATTATCGTGGTACAGAACGTACAACGGATCGCTCCCACACCAAGGACATCTCGTTTTTTCGTTCATTAAATATCCTCCTCATTACAGTTAGCAGGGAAACACATGCAACTCCTCTGTACAATTGACAGCAACGATTTTACAGCGAAACTGTATTATAAGGGGTTTGAGCAACATTTCAGCTAAGAGGTCGTCCCTGATCACAGCGGATGTCCCAAAAGACGCCTCAATAACAAACTCAGAAGCCTCTCGGGAGGGAACCAGCAAAAGGTACTCTTCGCTCGATGGCTTCTCATCGACCCGGAGATCTTCATTCTCGACGAGCCTATCCGAGGAATCGACGTGGGTGCCAAGTACGAGATATACAGAATCATGGCTCGACTGGCCGAACAAGGTAAGAGCATCATCATGATCTCGTCCGAGCTCCCCCTGAGCTGCCCGGAATGAGTGATCGAATCATGCTCATGAGCTAGGGGCGCCTCGCTGGTATCGTCGACGAGCCCCTCGCCACAGAGGAAAAGCTGATAAGACTGGCAAACCTCTACGTAACATGAGATACAGGTGGGTCTTGTTCAACAAGCCCCACCTGGGGATGAATATGTACGCCATCGGGGGAAACAGAAAAGCTGCCGTGGCGTTCGACATCCGAAAGTACGTGGCAAAAAAGTAAAACTTCGCTGTGAGATCGTACAAAACACGTTCAGGGGCAAGGCAAGCCGATTTCCTGACGCCGGAGATTGTACTGTGACGACATCAGCTCTCGTCGCTTGCCCGTGTCCAGGAGCAGGAGGACACGATCTTTCAGATCCAACGGGACAGGACGATAGTCCAGGGTAGCGCAGTTCAGGGAGAGGCCATATCCTCGTCGACTGAGAGCCACAGCGAACTGATCCATAATGCCCGACTGAAGGCCCATAAAGCGGTTCTCCGCCTCCTGGCAGATTCCCCCAATAGATGGCGTCCACCCCCGAAGGGAGACGAATATTCCGCTCAGCCAGGGCCCAGATGCTGGATTTAGGGTAGTTGACCCAGCGATGATCTGGCACGTAGACCAGCTCGGATAGATCAAAGCTCGCCGAGTCCTCCTGGGGAAAGTTATTGGACCAGACTCGAACCAGGGAATCCGTCCGACGACGACCGATAACCCAGGTCCCCTGATCTACAGCACAGGGGAGGACAAAGCCACCGTAACAGTCGGTATGTTCGCCCAGGAGATTCACCCGACCGGGGGCAAAGAAGACCCCGGTTCCGCCACGGTCACCGTAGAGGGTCTCCCATAAGGTGTATAATCTATCCTTCATTGCTATTCTCTTTTCGCTCAAAAAGGTGCTCCATCGAACAGCATATATACAGGAGGTCCCATGACGATACAACAGCCCAGTCACTGGATACAGGTATTGGTAACATATGCCCTCCGAGAGGGCCTGGCGGAGGAGCTGGACCGACCGGTCCTGACCAACTCACTCCATGGGATATTGGACATCGCCCCCCCTCCTGCCCCACCCGCCGACGGTAATGAAATGGAGGCCATCTATGGCCTCCTGGATCACCTTCGACAGACAGGACATCCCTGGGGCCACCTCTCACCGGAGGCCTGTACCGGCCGCATTATGAGCATCCTGACGCCTTCGAACAGCCACGTGGCCCGGACATTCCGAGAGCAACTGGAAGATAATGGTCCCGAGGCAGCGACCCAGTGGTTCTATCGATTTTCCGGGGCAACCAAGGACGTTCGACTCGACCTGGCATCCAGGGATCTGCGGTGGATAACGCAAACAATTTACGGAGACCTTCAAATCAGCGTGAATCGCTCCAAGCCGGAGAAGGACCCTCGGGACATCGCTGCACCCAAGTCAGAAACGGGATACCCCAGATGCCTTCTCTGCCCGGAGAACGCCGGGTTCTGGAGCCAGCCCGGGCACCCCGAGCGATCCAATCATCGGATCGTCCCCCTGAATCTGGGAGGAGAGCCCTGGTTCTTCCAGTACTCACCCTACGTATACTACCACCAGCACTGTATCGTCTTTTCCAAGAAGCATCGCCCCATGGTCATCAGTCCGGAGACGGTCGTTCGGATTCTGGATTTCCTCGATATTTTCCCCCACTTCTTCCTGGGCTCGAACGCTGCATTGCCCATCGTTGGCGGGTCTATTCTGGATCATGATCACTTCCAGGGAGGGTGTTGGGATTTCCCTATTCAAAAGGCCACGGTGCGTCGATCATGGACAACCGGTAACACAACGGTTGAGGCCCTTCACTGGCCTTTGACCACGATCAGACTCCGAACGGATGACCGCTCGGAGATGGAGGCCCTGGCCTCGGTCATCATCCAAACGTGGCAGGCATACGAGGACAGGGAGTCCGGCATCATCCCCACGTCAACGAAGGACGGACACATTGTGAGGCACAACTCGCTCAGCATCATAGGGCGAAAAGCACAAGACGCCTACGAGATGGATTTAGCTCTCAGAAATAATCGGATCAACGAGGACCATCCCCACGGCGTCTTTCACATCCGCCCCGAACGACACCATATCAAAAAGGAAAATATCGGCCTCATGGAGGTCATGGGGCTCGCCATCCTTCCGGGGCGGCTTCTCCCCGGTCTGGAACCCATTCGAGCGGCCCTTATGGGGTGCCATGACAAGCTTCCCCCAGAATCACCTCACACGCTTTGGGGTCAGAAACTTGTGAAAGAACATGGACATAACCTGACGGAGGACCAAGCCAACTCGGTCCTCCGTCAGGAGATCGGAACTGTTTTTCTGAAAGCTCTGCAGGACTGCGGCGTTTACGAAGACAACGCCCCTGGCTGGAGGCACCTGGACCGGTTTGTCGACAAAATCCTGAAAGGGCTATAGGCCACCGGCCAGGGAGACCATAGCAGCCGCCACGATCTTGGTACTCGTTATGATATTATCCACGGCCCAGCATTCATTCGCCTCGTGGATATTGGAGGGCTCACCAGGCATGGTTGGCCCAAAAGCCAGCACGTTGGGCATGGCCTTGGCGTAGGTTCCTCCTCCAATGGACATGGGCCTGTCGTCAGTTCGACCGGTCTCTCGACGGTACACGTCCATGAGTTTAGCTACAAGCTCCGAATCCTCGGGCATGTACAGGGGAGGATGGGTGTGGATCGAGAGAACCTGAAGATCCTCGTCGTCGAAAGCTCTTTGCAGATCGGGGAGCACCTCTTCCAACTTGAAGCTGACGGGGAATCGGACGTTCAGTGAGAACCGCACGGCATCCCCATCGCTCTTCATGGTCCCCCAGCAGACCGATGTGTATCGAGAGACATCGTCATAGCGGCAAACCCCCAAGCTCTCTCCGTAACACTCTGTTCCTACGAGACGATCCAACAAGGCAAGAGTCTTTCCCTGTTCGCCACTGACGCCAAGGAGCCGAAGAACCTTTACGAGCCAAGCTACAGCGTTAACTCCCTTTTGAGGCAAACTACCGTGGGCCGGAACACCGGTCATACAGAGACAGAATCGGCGATCTCCACAGTCCTCCACGGTGAGTGAGGTACCCTGAGGTCCTTTCCAGAAGGATGCGGTAAACAAGAGACGCTCCTCCATACCGGGCTCGACCATAACATGAGCGACAGCCCGGGCGGGAACCGAGTTGAAGGCAACCCCGCCATCGAAGGACAGAACCTGGATCGGCCCAACTGCGGCGAAAGGAGCAGAGAGCTCAACTGTTGCCGATCCCTTCTCGCCGTTGATCAGGGGATACTCCGCGTCGGGGGTGAACCCGGCCACCGGTAGATCCTGACCGGCCTCCACGTATCGAGCCACGGCCTTGCTGCCGGTTTCCTCGTTTGTCCCGACCATGACTCGAATCCGCCGTTTGAGGGGAATTTTCAGATCGGCGATAGCCTTCAAAGCAAAGAGGGCCCCCACGATGGGGCCTTTATCATCCATGACGCCCCGGCCATAGAGCATCCCGTCCTCGATCTTGCCCTTGTAGGGGTCGCAGGACCAACCATCGCCCTCGGGAACGACGTCCACGTGGCCTAAAATTGTCACCAGCTCGGCCTGGGGATCTCCCAGCTCAGCCCAGGCAACCATGTTCTCGAAAACACCGGTCCGGAAGCCCAGTCTCTCGGCGATGGCGACAAAATTATCCATAGCGGCCTTGGGACCGGATCCAAACGGCGCACCAGGTTCGGGCTCCCCCTCCACACTCTTAATGGCCACATTCTCTCTGATGGCGGCCACTAGATCGTCTTTCATGGCATCGATTTGTTCTCTCAACGTATCCATGACTATACCTCCTTTGCCCATGCTGTCAAAATTACCTGATACATTATAAGGGGATCTCGACCGAGATAACAGTGAATACGCTAAAGAGATCGCTTATGAACCTATTCATCGGCTCGCCGGGCCATAACCGTGTATATGGAAACCGAGATAACGATAATCAATCCGTGGACCAGCCTCGTCCAGAATCCGGCCAGACCGGCGCTGATGATCCCAGCCTCGATAATTCCGATGATTACCGAGCCGATCAGAGAGCCATAGATAGTTCCTCGTCCTCCATAGGCCGATGTCCCCCCGACAAACACCGACGCAAAGACCAAAAGCATGTACCCCTCGCCCTGAGTGGGCCACCAGTTGGTGAGTTCCACGGTGGACATCAAACCGGCAAGGGCAGCCAATACCCCCATGAGAACGAACGCCCGAACCCGAACCGACCGAACCGGGATACCCATCATGGCCGCCGCTTTACGGTTATCTCCAATAAAAAGCAGAGCGTCTCCAAAGGGATGGCGGTTCAGGAGGAGAGCCAACCCCAGGGCTATGGCTACCCCCCAGAGGGCCTGAGCAGGTATTTCACCAGCCACACGCCCCACGAGTACGGTATGAAAGCTCCCGCCCCGAAGGGAGGCCAGACTCCGAGCCACACCGTCGGATAAAAGAAGAATAAGTCCCCGCCAAAAGAACTGAGTTCCGATGGTAGCGATGATGGACGGCACGCCGATACGAACCACGATGAGACCATTAACCCAGCCCATAACTCCGCCAGCGACCAAAGCAAGTAAAGCGGCCAACCACGACGAGCCCGTCCCCAGGTAGACCTCTGCGAAGAGGAACGCCGAAGCAGCAGAGACTGATGGGAAGCTCAGGTCCATCTCTCCCACGACCACGAGAAGGGTCATACCTATGGCGAGGACGGCGGTCACCGGGATAGTGGACATAAAAGAACGGTATATCCGCATGCCCAGGAAGGTCTGTGGGCTCGCGACAGCAAAGACCGATAGGAGGAGTCCCAAAGCCAGGGTGACGAGGAGTTGTGGGCGATAAGATCGGGAGATGTTCAGCATGACGGGGCCTCAAGAAGATGCACCATGCGGGCCATAAGCTCTTCGGCAGAGATGTCCGCTTTCTCGTACACCCCTTCGATCCGGCCTCGATCCATGATTGCGAATCGATCAGCCACACGGTAGACGTGCCCCAAATCATGGCTGATCACCACACATCCTCGCCCATCAGCTCCGATAGAACGGATGAAGGACAGGACCTTCTCCACCTCGCTCAGAGCCAGGGCCGTGGTAGGTTCGTCCAGAACGATGATCTCGGCACCGAAGTGCATGGCCCGGGCTATAGCCAATCCCTGACGTTCGCCACCTGACAGTGTAGATACACTGGCATTTGCGGAGAGTCCCGCTCCTCTAAACCCCAAAACCGACGAGAGCAAGGCCATGGTCTCTTTTTTCTCACGCCTCACGTCGATAAAGCCCCATCGATTCGTCCGATGACGCCCAATAAAGACGTTTCGCCATAGGGGTTGACGCTCGCCCAGGGAGCGTTCCTGATAGACCGTCTCCACCCCCAGAGCTCGGGCCTGAGCCACACCGTACCGACGAAAATCCACCGCATGTCCGGCGACGGACATTGTCCCGGAATCAGGGCGATACACCCCCGAAAGGATCTTGATCAGTGTTGATTTGCCCGCTCCGTTGTCTCCCAAGAGGGCGACAACTTCGCCCCTCCGAAGCTCAAAATCCACGCCCCGCAGGGCTTCCACCGATCCAAAGGATTTGACGAGCCCCCTCATCTCCACCAAGTTGTCCACCCACTCACCTGCTTTCCGAATACGACCGGAGCGTCCCTTCAGCCAAACGGGGGCCGAAAGCGTTCGCCTTCGTCCCCCGTCCACTGTATATTTTTTCGCCCCGTGATGAGGATATCAGCGAATCCCCTGAGCTGCCAGAGGCGCGACGGTCTTTACGTTCTCGGCGGAGATGAATCCGCCGCCGGTATCCACCACCAGACCGCCAAAGCCGTATCTTTTGGTCTGAACAACTTGAAGGACCGAGAGATACCCCAGCAGATAGGGCTGATGCTCCGAGACCAGAGTCAGATACCCTTCGTCGATGGCCTGAGCCGTGGCCGGGGACAGGCTGAAACCAGCCACAAAAATCTCTCCGGGCTTCACGCCCGCCGCCCGCAGAAAATTCCCCACCTGGGACGTGAGGGCACCATGATCCATGATCATTATTTTGCAATCAGGATGGCTTGAGAGATAGCCCGTAACGATAGGGGTTCCCAAAGCGGTGTCCTTGTTAACCTCAGGAGATATCTCCATATAGTCCACAACCAGTCCGGCATCCTCAAAGGTCTTGAGGATTCCCCGGGCCCGTTCGCCTCGGTTTTTCAGTCGCTTGAGCCCCCAGACGAAAGCCCGGTCGCCCTTTTTAAATTTGCCCCTACGGAGGACCTCCTTGGCCAAGTCCTCGCCCTGCTTCCATCCGTTGGGCCCCACAAATCCGAACCCTCTGGACTGATACATGGGCTGAAGTCTCGGCAGAGACGCGTCGATAGCAGTCACGACGATGCCTTTATCGAAAGCCTCTTGTATCAGGGGCTCGTAGGCGTCGTCTCCGGGAGCACCGTAGACGATCATACCATCGGGAAGGGTCGCCAGACCGTTTTTGAAGTTCTCCAGCATCTTCTCGGGGCTCCAGTCCGAATAGACCAGGGCCAGCTCACACCCCATATCCCGAGCTGCCTGCCTGGCCCCATTGGCAACGATGGTGTTATAGGGCCCGCCTACAGGTCCGCCTGTATCGAACCACACCCGAAGCCCCTCCCCACTGGGAGCAAGTTCAGCCCCTACAGCGGAAGCCGTCATCAAACAAACAGCAACTACGATAACGGCTCCTAAATTTTTATTCATTTTCATGAGGTGATGCCTCCTCTCTCGCCTGCCCAATAAACCCTCTGGGGGTATTATACCACGAGCCCACAGGCACAGCACAAATTCTCAGTGAGAGTCAGAGACGTCCTCTGTTACAGCACCATTCTCGGGAAACCCCTGTATCTGGACGGTACCGTTGACAGAGACAGCCAGGACCTCAGGACGTTCCCGTAAAGCCGCAGTCAGATCTTCAGCTGAAATGTCCGATTCGAACAGGGCAAAGACAGTTCCTCCTGCCTGAGAAAGCTCCTGATAGACACTCACTACTCGAGCCCCCACGCTCCATGCGACCTTGGCTACATAGAAGCGTCCAGCCACCCCATTGAGGGCCTGAATTGTCAGAGGCTCGTCAAAGGGGTTTTTCAGCACCACCAAGACCTGACCATCAGAAGCCCCGGAGGACCAGGCCATCGAGGCCAGGAGAGTCACCAAAAAAACGGCGGAGATAACCCATTTGAGCCTGTCCATATTCCTCTCCCTCCTACCGTCGTTTTCTCAGAAAAACCATTCCCGAGACCAAAAACACGACTGCGAGACCGATCCCGGAGTGCCCCACCATACAGCCCCCGCCGCCACCGGAAGAGGACTTTCTGGAGAGATAGCCCATAGCTTCGTTCACATTGAGATAGCCAAAGGCCGAGAGAGGCGCGGCTCTAACGTTGGTGAACGCCGTCGCTGTCGGGTTTCGTTCCTGGTCTGCACCCTGGAGCAGCGCATCCTTGAGTTGAGAGGCAGTATACTCAGGAGTACAACTCGCCAGCAGGGCCGCAGCACCGGCAACGAAGGGAGTTGCCATGGATGTGCCGCTCATGGAGCCGTAGTACGTTCCGTAGGTTGTCCCCTCGCCTTTTGGTGCGTCTGGAAATACGGTACTCACGATATCGAAACCAGGTGCCACAAGGTCAACAGCCGTGGGACTCCAGTTCGAAAAAGGCGCCGCCGAACCGTTAGAGACAGCCGCTCCGACAACGATCATGTTCTTCAGGCCCACAAAGGACGCGGGGTACGCAAAAGCCCCTTTGCAATACAGGGCAGGTTCCCATGGATCATCGAGAGGGGCCGGTTGCCCCACCTCAAGTCCTTCGTTACCGGCAGCTACAACGATGAGAGTCCTGTCTGTGTCGTTCAGAAGCTTGTACGCAAGCCATTCGGGCATCGTCTTCATATCCTCGGGCGTCGTGCTGTCATATCCTCCCAGAGAGAGGTTCACCGCCGGGAGCTTCATATCTGGATGCTCCCGGAGAAGCCCCAACAGGTAGTTGATGGCATCAATCTCCCAGCTTATGGCTCCTACTCCATTATCGTCCAGGACCCTCAGGGTGATGATACGGACTTTCCAGTTGACCCCCACGACACCCAGTTTGTTGTTCCCCACTGCGCCGATGATGCCTGAGACGTGGGTACCATGGCCATTGCCATCCTCGTAGTCCGAGAACACGGGGGAGCTCTGCCCTTCCTCCACCACGAAGTTTCGGCTGAACGTACGATCAAGGTTGGCAGCCAGGTCCTCGTGGGAGATACAAACCCCCGAGTCCATAACGGCAACGTAGATATCGTCGCTGCCGGTGATCACATCCCAGGCCCAGGGAGCACTGATGGCTTGCAGCCCCCAGAGGTTGTCTCCGCTAAACCCAGGATCGTCGGGATCCCGTGTGGCATGCACTATAAAGTTGGGCGAGGCTGCCAGCACGTCAGGACGTTTTTGGAGTTCCCGAACGAGCTCCTCAGTGCTTCGGGTTTCAGATCTGATGAGGGCAAATATCTGGTCTCCCGCCTGGGACAGTTCCCCGTAGGTTCGGACCACCCGAGCTCCCACAGACGCCGCCATGGCTTCCGCCCGAGCCCTAAAAGGGCCTCGTGTAACCGACGAGGCCGTTACCGACCTGCTCGACATATTGGCAAAGACAGCCAAGGCCTCACCAGGGACGAAAGACTCTGCCCAAGCAAGTCTCGTCAAGGCGAGAAGCGAAATAACACAAAACAACGCAGCTTTTTTTTTCATTCTTTCTTTCCCCTTATAAATATTTTCGAAGCAGATGTACCTTTCTGCACACGAAACCAACGATCGAGTTTCCCCAATCGTGACTCACACCTACACATCCAGGTTACGCACCTCGTGAGCGTGAGCCTGGATAAATTCCCGACGAGGCTCCACTTTATCGCCCATAAGGATGCTGAAATACTCGTCGGCCGCCAGAGCGTCGTCCACCTCGATGCGTTTCATAACCCTGTTCTGGGGATCCATGGTGGTCTCCCAGAGCTGGTCAGGGTTCATCTCGCCCAGTCCTTTATACCGCTGAACTGATATCTTTTTTTCCGTCTCCTGGTGGCTCACCATAAATGCCCGAAGCTCCTTATCGCTGAAGAGGTACTCTCCTCGCTTGCCTATCTGGGTCCGATACAGAGGGGGTTGTGCCAGATAGATATATCCGCCCTCTACCAGTTCTCTCATGTATCGATAGAAAAACGTGAGAAGCAACGTACTGATATGAGCTCCATCCACGTCAGCGTCGGTCATGATGATGATTTTATGATACCGGAGTTTGGACAGGTCGAAGTCCTCTCCGATGCCACAGCCAAGGGCCTGGATGATGGTTCGGATCTCCTTACTGCTCAGAATCCGGTCCAGGCGAGCCTTCTCGACATTCAGGATCTTGCCCCGAAGGGGAAGGATAGCCTGAAACCCCCTGTCCCGGCCCTGTTTGGCGCTGCCTCCAGCACTATCGCCCTCGACGATGTAGAGCTCACAGCTAGTGGGATCCTTTCCCGAGCAGTCGGCCAACTTTCCTGGCAGGTTCAGGCCGGTCATAGCCGTCTTACGAACCAGCTCACGGGCCTTTTTGGCCGCCTCTCGGGCCTGACGAGCCTTGATGGCCTTTTCCACGACGGGACGAAGCACCGTTGGATCGTCGTCCAGCGCTGCCAGGAGCCCCTCGTAAACAACCGAGTCCACGATCCCCTTGACCTCGCTGTTTCCAAGCTTGGTCTTGGTTTGTCCCTCAAACTGGGGATCTCCCAGCTTGACGGAGATCACACAGGTGAGCCCTTCCTTGAGGTCCTCCCCGGTGAGGTTGGCGTCTTTATCCTTCAAAACCTTGTTACGACGGGCGCTCTCGTTGATCGCCCGGGTAAGCGCTGACCGAAGACCTGCAACGTGAGTTCCGCCCTCCATGGTGTGGATAAGATTTGCAAAGGAAAAGAGCCGCTCATGATAACCGTCGTTGTACTGGAATCCCATCTCAACCGAGACCCCGTCTCTCTCCCCGGAGACGACCCTGGGCAGGGGGAAGAGAGAGGACTTGTCCCGGTTCAGGTACTCCACAAAGGACGCGATCCCCCCCTCGTAGTGGAAAGTCCACTCCTTTTCCTCCCGCTGATCCACCAAGACGATCTTAAGCCCCGGATTCAGGAAGGCCATCTCTCGGAATCGGTTACTCAGCAGCTCCGAGGAAAAAAGCACATCCTCGAATATCTCATCGTCGGGCATAAAATGGACCGTGGTTCCCCGCTCATTCGTGTCGTATCCGCCCTCCAGGTCAGTGACAGGGATACCCCGTTCAAAACGCTGGGCCCAGGCGTGACCACTCCGACGGATGTCCAGCTCAAGCCAGGACGAGAGGGCATTCACCACCGATACTCCGACGCCATGAAGTCCGCCGGAGACCTTGTACGTATCGTTGTCGAATTTGCCCCCGGCGTGAAGAACCGTCAGGACAACCTCGCAGGCGGGACGGCCACTGGAGGGATGGGGATCCACAGGAATACCTCGGCCATCATCGGCCACGGAAACGCTTCCGTCGGTGTGAATGGTGACGGTGATCCTGGAGCAATACCCCGCAAGAGCCTCATCAACGGCGTTGTCCACAACCTCGTAGACACAATGATGAAGACCTCGGCTCCCTGTATCGCCGATATACATGCCCGGACGTTTTCGTACCGCCTCCAGCCCCTCAAGTATCTGAATGCTCTGGGCTGTATATTGGGACTGGGCCACACTGTCGCTCATATGGAAAAATCTCCTTCCGTACCGGCTTGCTGGACTAAGCACCTGGGAAACAGTCGTCGCCTCAAGGTCTCAGGACGAAAAACCGAGCTCCGTCGAGAGCCATCGTCAGTCACGACGGTCGTTCCCAGGTCATTCTTGATCAGAGCAACGACTCGCTCCAGGGCTATTACGTCTTGGGATTCCAGCAGAATAAACATGAATCAGCTCTCCACCGAACAAAGCGCATACTCTGACCGTGCCAACCAACCGGAAGAGATAACATCACGAGAGAATCCCCTCAGAATCGAATTTAGTCTTAAACCACTCCCGAACCTCCCGAGGGAGCACCCGAAAGCCGTAGCGTTCCTTGGTAAGCCACAGAGAATAATCGTTGGAGAAGGACAAGGCCAGGCTTTTAATGGACTTGCCGCGATTTTCCTTGAGAAGCTCGTAGGTATTCTTGAACTCTCGATCCTCGTCGGCATCCCACCTGAACGTCGCCAAAGCATAGGTCACAGTCCTTTCAACGCTGTGATGAGGGAACAAAGGCAACAAAAGGGTGTTGTCGGTCCAGTCGTACGTGCCATACCCACATCCCGGCGTCACAACCACCTTGGGGATACCGTGCATACGTACCCGGGGAACTCGAAGCATAGCCTCGTCCAGAGGGACCAAGCGATTCAGCAGCTCGGAGATCTGGGCAAAGGACAGGGGAGCCTGACAGGCGTTCTGGCAGAGAGGAGAGGTATCCAGTCTCGCTATACAGGCCATCTGCCCGACCAGCTCTCGCTTGTTCTTGAGAGCTTCATCGATTTGAACCAATCGCTCCCCGTCCGTCTCGGCCTCGTACTTAGCGGCGTTTCGGGCCCTGTTTCGATCCCAGCGCTCAAGTTCGTTCCGACAATGAATGGCCACAGTCCCGATAAAGACCATCTCGCCCAAGATCCTCCTGATCCTCTTCCGTTCGTTCTCTCCAAATCCCTCTACGTACCGAACTGCCTGCCGGAGCAGGGATTCAATTTCCTTCATTGCGAAAGAGAAAGCATTAGCCCGATCGACGGTCTCATCGTGTTCCTTCTTTTTCATCTCCCGAAAATGTCGAGTTCGCATATACCGTTCCAGGAAAGGAGCCAGGTTTTTATCCAGTTTGGAGATGAGGTCATCGGCCTTCTCCTTAGGACAGTCGGGGATCTGAGGAAGTAAGGCCCGTAAAGTGATAAGAACCCGACGGCACGTCCCGTGCAGCCGATCGCGATATACCTGAAGCTGAGGGGCAAAGCGGTCTTCCCCGGTTCGGCAATCCTTGTTGTACAAAACACCGTATTTCTCCGCCCAAAAGTCGGAGAGGCTCAGGTATTGAAACATATCGTCGGGAACAGGTTGATTCAGCCACGGCGTAAGAGCCTCGTTAAACGGCGTAACGGATGGCGAGAGAAAGCCGCAGTCTAAAAGAAGCCTCTCCTCGGGGCTAAAAGTGAGGGCATCAGGAGCTTCCTTGATCATACTTACCACGATCTCCCGGAATAACTGCCAGTATCGATCAGACATGGAAATCCAGATCTTTCGACTCTGGATTCGGTCCTCTCGTTCCTGGGAGCCCAGAAGCTCTTTGTACGTTGAGACATCCTTCGAGAACTCGGAACACAGGAGGTGAATGAGCTCATTCTTCTTCCACCGCCTCAACACGGCATTCAGGACCCTCTCTGGAGCCAAGGGGATCTCCCCCTTCATCTGTAGGTATTTTTGATGCACATTCTTATTGTATCGCAAGAGAGTCCTTTCAGGCCATATTTTGTGAGCACAGCCGTTGCCCAGGCTCTCAAGAGACCACGCCCCTTATAAGGAAAAATCCAGACACTCCAGCATTCGATCCAGCTCAGCGTCCGAGATGTTCAGAGCCGGAAGGAAGCGGACCACGTCACCGGTGACGTTCAACAGAACCTTTCGACGAAATGCAGCCTCACGAACAGCCAAAGCGTCGTCGGTACAGGCCGCTACCATAAGCCCCCGTCCCCGAACCGACCGAACCCAGGGAAGCCCTCCAAGCCCCTCCATAAGCCTCTGTCCCTTTCGGGTGACCTCCGCCAGGAACTCCGGTCTCAAGGCCCGAAGAACCGGCACCCCCGCCGCCAGAGCAAGAGGATTGGGAGCAAAAGTCGAGCCGTGACTCCCAGGGGAAAAGGGGGCGTGACCAAAGATCATCAGCCCCCCCAAAGGCAAACCACCCCCAAGTGCCTTCCCCAACGCCACCAGATCGGGGCTCAGGCCAAAAAGTTGATAGCCGAATCCCCGTCCGCTCCGTCCCAGTCCGCATTGGATTTCGTCAGCCACCAACAGGAACCGACCCTCAACATGAAGGCGCTCCAGCTCCGAGGCCAGTTCGTCGGAACAGGGAACCACACCGCCATGCCCTTGAACGGCCTCCAGAAAGACCGCCGCCACCTTGTGCTCCTGACAGAACGCCCGAAGGGCTTTCCCCTCGGGCGGCAAAAACGTCACGTCGGGAAGAAGGGCCCCAAAGGGCTCACGAAGCCCGGGACTCCAGGTAAGGGAAAGGGCCCCGCAGGTCCGACCGTGAAAGTTACCGCGGAAGGCCACTATAGCTCCTTTTCTCAGGCACTTCACCGCCTTGATCGCGGCCTCGATGGCCTCAGAACCCGAATTGGCAAAGAGCACCTGGCCGTCTCGTCCGTCCAGCTCTAAAACCATCCGGGCCAGGAGCAAAGCATCCTGATCCTGAAAGTAATTGCTCAGGTGTAAGTGACGCTCGGCCTTTTTCTGGAGAGCCTCCAGCGTCGGGCCGTAGGAATGTCCCATAGCCATGACGCCGATACCGGCGTAGCAGTCCAGGTACGTCCCCTGATCGGTCTCAATCCAGATTCCGTGAGCCCGAGTCACACGTAAAGGGAGGAAATTATACAGGGGCACCAGCATCGTCAGTCCCGTTGCCCCCGGTCGAACTCGGCGACCAAGGCCCGAGCCGCCTCTCCGGCACGATCCCTTGGTACGAGCACGGATATTTTGATCTCCGAGGTCGTGGTTCCCAGAACGGGGACGCCAGCACGGTCCAAAGCGGAGTAGAATCGAGATGCGACGCCAAAACTGGTCTTCATGCCTACCCCCACAGCGGAGACCTTGGCGACGGTCTCATCGTCAGACAGGGACCACCCGTCAATTCCGCTCAGTCCTTGGCGAACTGATGAACGAACAAGGCCGATATGCCCCGAGACCACGGAAAAGGTGATCGCGTTTTTTCCGTCAGCGGAGACCGTGGATATCATATCCACGTTCACACCGTCCTCGGCCAGCCCTCCGAACAGGCGACTCAGGACCTCCACGCCATCGTCAAGGCCCTGGATCGTGACCTTCATCTGGTCCATGTCCACCGCAATGCCAGTAACCACTGGCTGTTCCATCCACTCAGGAAGCGCCTTCACCACCCTGGTTCCCTCCCTTTCGGTAAAGCTGGAACCGCAATAGATCTCCACACCGTATTTTTTAGCGATCTCCACTCCCCTGGCGTGAAGGACCTTTGCACCGAGAGCGGCCATCTCCAGCATCTCATCGTATACCACATACGGAAGCTTGAGCGCGTCTGGAGCAATTCGGGGATCGCAGGAGTAAATTCCCTCAACGTCACTGTATATCTCGCAGGGAACCTGGAGCTTCGCCGCTACAGCGATCGCCGACGTGTCCGAGCCCCCTCTCCCCAAGGTCGTCAAATCGCCCTGTGGAGAGAGCCCCTGAAAGCCGGTGATCACCACAACCTGAACCGTTTCGTGGGCTTCCTGAAGACGGCTGAGGTCCAGATCAACCACCCGAGCATCGCAATGGCGCTCCGTAGTCTGCAATCCCAACTGGAAAGCGTTCAGAGAGACAGCCGAAAACCCAAGATCCTGAAGAGCCATGCTCAGAAGAGCCGCCGAAGCCTGCTCCCCCGTCGCCAACAGGGCATCCATCTCCCGAGGAGACGGAGCCGCGCAAACCGAGTTGGCCATGGCGATCAAGGCATCTGTGGTCTTGCCCATAGCAGAGACCACCACCGCGAGGCGATCCCCCTGAACGACACGATCGGCCACCCGACGAGCCACCTGACGGATGTGGTCAGCAGTAGCCACCGAAGATCCGCCATATTTCTGAACCACCAACCCCATGACTACAGCTCCCGAAGATCGGCGACGATCCGGGTTTTATCAGCCGTTCTGTCGTCAACGTCCTTGACAACCTTAGCCGGGATACCCGCCACCACCACACCAGGGGGGACGTCCTTCGTCACGATAGCCCCAGCCGCAACTACGGCACCGGCTCCCACCCGAACGCCCTCGAAAATCACGGCGTTGGCACCGACGAGCACGTTGTCCTCAATCACGACGGGCAAAGCGCTTGGAGGTTCAATAACACCAGCCAGGACGGCACCGGCTCCAATATGGCAATTGGCCCCCACCGTGGCCCGACCGCCAAGGACGGCGTTCATGTCGATCATGGTGCCGGCACCGATAACGGCACCGATATTGATGACCGCCCCCATCATCACGACCGCCCCTCGGCCGATCTCCACCATATCCCGGATAACGGCCCCTGGCTCGATTCGAGCGTCATATCGATTGAGATCGGCCAGGGGAATCGCCGAATTCCTAGCACAGACCTCCATTTCGAAGTCGTCTACAAAGGCAGCATTGGCATCCAAAGCGGCCATCACAGCGGATCTATCGCCCTTGAGCACCCCAAAATCCCGTCCCCCGACGAAGCGAAGTCCTCCCCAGTCGATCCCGCCCAGACGACCGGAGAGATAGACGGTCACGGGGGTTCGTTTGACCGAATCTCGGATAAGGCCTATGACCTCTTCAGTGCGCATGCGACGACCTCCTCAAAACAGTAGAACCCAGGATCCTGTTCCAGGGCAAACGCAGCGGCCTTAAGAGCCCCAAGAGCGAAGACCCCCCGGGAGACAGCCCGATGGCTGAAGGAAAGCACTTCCCCCTGATTGGCAAAAATCACCGAATGATCTCCTGGCACCCCACCCAGACGAAGGGAGTGGGTCGGACACTCACGCCCTACGGCCTCTCCAAGACGGATAGCCGTCCCAGACGGAGCATCAACCTTATGGACGTGATGGGCCTCCACGACCTCCGCATCCCACTCTGACAAGGCGGGAGCGTACTGACGAAGGATCTCCCGAAGAATCCCGATACCCATCGAAAAATTATATCCCTGAACTACGGGAACCCAACGAGCCAGCTCCTGAAGCATCTCAAAATGCTTCTCATCCAAAGCGGTGGTTCCAACCACCAAGGCAGCGCCGTATCGCTCACACAGCTCGACGGATCGAGCCAAGGCCTGAGGCCGGGAAAAATCCAGCATGACCTGAGGCTCTCCTCGAACATCCTCGCCCTCAAGAGAGACAGAGAGGACACAGTTCTCGGGACCGAAAACCTTCAGCAGTTCCTTCCCCATGCGCCCTGAGGCACCCATGATCCCGTACTTCACGACAGAAGCCTCAAATCGGCCAGACATGAATCCACTCGATCTCGAGTTCCCTGAGAGGCCTGAACCAGGGGAAGACGAATCTCTGGACCGCAGAGCCCAAGTGCGAAGACAGCATACTTCACCGGAATGGGATTGGTCTCCACGAAAAGAGCCTTCATCAGGGGGAACAGCCTCATGTGAGCGTCCCGGGCAGCGGCCAGCTCCCCGGCGAGACACGCGTTCATCATGGAGACCGTCTCCCTGGGGACCACGTTGGACAACACCGATATAACCCCGTCGCCGCCGCTACACCCCACGTGAAAAGCCTGATCATCGTTGCCTGAGTAGACCAAAAAGTCCGGGCGCAGAGCCTTGAGGCGCCGGATAAGTTCATCAACCTGAGACAAATCGCCGGAAGCCTCCTTGATTCCCACCACGTTTTCGATCTCAGCGAGGCGAGCTACCGTCTCGGGAAGGATAGTACACCCGGTTCGCCCGGGCACGTTATACACGATTATGGGGATCGGAACCGCCCTGGCGACCGTCTCGAAATGGCGAAACAGCCCCTCCTGAGTTGGCTTGTTATAGTAGGGAGTAACAACTAAGATACCGTCGGCGCCAAGATCGCAGGCCCGTCGACTCAGCTCTACAGTGTGTTCCGTACTGTTGGCTCCGGTTCCCACGATCACCGGAATCCGACCGGCAGAGGCTCTCACAGAGAAGGAGACAATCTCGTCTCGTTCCTTATCCGTGACCGTGGGAGCCTCCCCCGTAGTGCCAAGGACAATGAGCCCCTGAACACCGCTATCGATCTGTACATCGATCAATCGCTGAAACACCTTATAATCCACACCCTTTTCAGCAAAAGGGGTAACAAGCGCCGTGCCGGTGCCTCTGAACATGCTCTTGAGTCCTCCTTATGGGCACCCCTAAAAAAACCACATTCGAGTCTCCCAGCCTCAGGTCGTTCCGCCAGAGCCCTGTCTCGCCCAAACGACCTGAGGCGAGTTTCTGAGTTTTTAGAGGTTCCCTTAAATAGTTTGGATACTTCGACACTATCATGATACATCGAACCGACGAAAAAAACCCGCACCTCACGTTAGAGGACGGGTTTGAAGCTGCGTTTCTACCGTGATTGGACACCTTGACAGTGTCCGAACCTCTTGTTGTTCGTCTCCATCCTGTTCGGGGGCTTCCGATTCAACACGTCCTGCGTTATGCTTGTGTACTCTGTATCAGGCCCTGTGTATTGCGCAAAAATTATAGATCAAGACTTTTACAGCGTCAACGTACCTTAAGGATTGAGGTGATGAGGAGTGGACATTCTGAAAGAGGCCCTGGAGTTAGAATCATGGATCGTGAACATCCGCAGAAAAATTCACCGCCGCCCTGAGCTGGACTTCGACCTCGACGAAACCGTCGCTCTGGTCGAAAACGAGTTGACGGCGATGAACATCCCCCACAGACGATGTGCCGGAAGCGGGATTGCCGCATGGATCGACGGATCAAGATCAGGCCCAATCGTGCTCCTTCGAGCCGATATGGACGGATTGCCCATTCATGAAGAAACAGCTCACCCCTATTCGTCGGAAATCCCGGGACGTATGCACGGCTGTGGTCACGATGGTCATGTAGCTTGCCTCCTGGGAGCCGCGAGAATGTTGACCCGTCAGCGGGAGAATTTTAACGGGCGAGCTCTCTTGGCTTTCCAACCAGCGGAGGAGACAACCGGGGGAGCTCAGCCAATGATAGACGACGATCTCTGGGGGGAGAGAGCTCCCTCAGCGGCTTTAGCCCTTCATGTCAACCCAGATCTTCCTGCAGGAACCATCGGCGTCAATAGAGGAACGGCAATGGCCGCCTCGGATACCTTCGACCTCACTATCCGGGGAATCGGCTGCCATGGAGCCGAACCCCACAAGGGAATCGACACCATCGCCGTAGCCTGTCAGACCGTAACGGCACTTCAACACATCGTGAGCCGTCGAACCGATCCTACAGACTCAGCCGTGGTAACCGTGGGCTCCTTTCATGGGGGAACTGGAAGAAACGTTGTTGCTGAGGAAGTTCGGCTGGAAGGGATCATCAGGAGCGTCGGTGGAGAGTTGAGGGAACGGATCAAAGAGCAGGTTCGGACGACAGCGACAGCCATACCAAAAGCTCTTGGGGCATCGGCAAATATTCAGTTTGCCCGAAGCTATCCCACTCTGGATAACAACCCCCAGGTATGCGCCGTCGTCGAGGGGTGCGCACGGGAGATCTTGGGAACACAGAACGTCGTGCCAGTGGATCGGCCATCCATGGGAGTGGACGACTTCGCCTACTTCGCCCAAATCATCCCGTCATGTTACTTCACCCTTGGGATTCGAAACGAAGCCCAGGGGATCACAGCTCCCCTTCACAGTCCACGATTTGACCTGGACGAATCAGCACTTCCTCTGGGAGCCAGCATACTGGCGAAAGCCACCCTTCGCCTTATTTCCGGGAGAACTCCTGGCGGTAGGCCTTTGAAAAAGCCTTAACGAAATGGTTTTTCCATTCATGATGTACGAGCCATTCACGAGGATTCGGCCATGGAGTCATCGGGACGAACCCCTTTTTACGCTCTTGCACCATCCTTAAGACGATGCCCGATACGCTGGAGGCCCCGAAGAGGACCTCATCAAGTGAGAATTTAAAAAGATCCCCGAGATATCGATCCTTTCGGAGCGCTGTCATGGCCAAAACCCGAGCCCAGGGCTCACCAGCCGTCGTTCGGCGATTGGAGCGACCGGATCGGGTGACGATACAGATGTCACCAGAATGGAAAAGCACAAAACATCCGGGTGGGAACGGCACCACCAGCTGCTCTAACAGAGAGAAAGCTATGGGGTCGAGCATACTCCCGACATTCTCAGCCATAACCCGAAGAACCTCCCACGGACCCAATCCTGGACGATAGGGACGGTCTGATGCCAAAGCATCGTACATATCGGCAACAGTCACCAAGCGAACGACTCTGGGAATATCCTCACCAGAGAGGATATTCCCCTTGTTCCTGGGCCCGTAGCCCGTCCCGTCCATCCGCTGATGGTGATGGAGCACGATCCCCCGAACCATCGGCATGATATTGGGGTGAGAGCGAAGCAGCTCCGCTCCATACCAAGAATGTAGCCTCATCTCCTCCCATTCAGCCTCGTTTAGAGGTCCGGTCTTGTTCAGAATATCAGGAGAGATGCAGAGCTTGCCAATATCGTGAAGAACGGCCCCCAACCCCACGTTAACGGCATCCTGAAAGTTTCCAACAGGAAGCCAGGCAGCCTCCACAGCCTCCTGATACAAAGCCAGAGACAAAACCGCCACAGACCAACAATGGTCATAGGTTACCTTGTCCATGTTGGAAATGGCTTCCAGGCTTCCCAGAAGCTTCTCGTTATTTTGCTCTAAATCCCTCACAACAGCAGAAACTAAGTGAAGGAGGGACTCCAAATCCTGATCTGAGAGCCTCATGTGTTTCAAAACGTTTGAGAAAACTCGATCGACCTTACGACGACCTTCCTGTTTTCTCTCCTCAGACACAAGCAAGATAGGAGCATCGCTCTTTCTATTCGATGTCTCTCTGATCATGACCTGAGTGATACCGTGTTTTCGGAGAGAAGCGATCAGATCCCAGGACAAAACCGTACCCTCAACGACCAAGGGAGTCGTCCCCGAGTTAAAGACCGCCTGACCGATAGCCATACCAGGCTCTAACGCATCCACTGTCGCCACATATAACGCCACCAATACACCTCCACGGCAGGGAATTGTGATAAACCCCAGGCCAGACAAGTTCGTGGCATTCAGCCCAAAAAACGAGAATTGTCTCATTCCCTGATCTAATCTTATTTTTAATTCGATAAACTTACGATTGAGGTGTTTAGATCCACACAAGTGGACAAGCATACCAGTTTTTTGCTGCCAGCATCGTCGCTGTTATCTCTTGGAGAGTAAAATTACCTTAAAATGCCCCGGAATCGCTCTATGAGAGCTATATCACCTTATGAATTTAAAAACAAAATTCTTGATTCGCATGTTACGCTCTGACACATCGACCTTGGAACGTCTTCGTCAAGCTTGAAAGTCTCCTCGAATTCACAGCTGAACCGCGTTCTCAATGCGCTGCACCTGAACGAACTCGACGCTCCGAAATTCTCTGAGGTGTTTTTATTCTGCTTTCGAGGCTTCTGTACGGAACTTCGTCTTTCATCAGAGTGAAAACCAGGACAAAAATCTCTATGGCACTGGTGATCTCCGTGTATTCAACACCTCCGAACGATACGAAAGCCTCTCGAACATGTCGTTCTCAGGAGTTTCGCGGTCTCAAAATACTCCTACGAGAACCATACTCGAATCGCCTTCGTCACCCGATCCTGATCCTCAGGAGACAACCCCACGTAGATCGGCAGGGAAATCTCCATCGACGAAAATCGTTCGGCCTTGGGAAAATCGCCGGGGCGATACCCGAAACGTCTTTGGTAATAGGGATGGAGATGAACGGGTGCATAATGGACCTGAACCCAGATACCCAGCTCCCGAAGATGGATGAAGAGCTCCTTTCGAGCCTCTGGCGGAACTCGAAAGGAATACAGGTGATAACCATGGCCAGGATGAGCCTGCGGCAAAACGCATCCCGGCAGGGCCGACAAATCACGGTCATACCGATATGCCACAGCCCGGCGCTCCTCCAAAAACCGATCCAGCTTAGACAACTGGCTGAGCCCCAAGGCGCACTGAATATCACTGAGACGGTAATTGTATCCCAGATCCATCATCTGATTAGCCCACGGACCGTCGGGATTCTCCATAACCACAGGATCTTTGGTGATCCCGTGAGAGCGAAACAACCGAAGCCTCTCTGCCAACGAAGGATCGTCGGTCACGACTGCCCCCCCCTCGCCGGTGGTGATGTGCTTCACCGGGTGGAAACTGAAGACCGTCATATCGGCCTCCTGCCCAACCGCACGTCCTCCGCGCCGAGCTCCCAGAGCGTGGCATCCATCCTCAACGACCAAAGCCCCCACGGACCGGGCCATCTCAATGAAAGGCACTATATCGACGGGAAAACCGCTGTAACTCACGGGAGCGATCACCTTCACCGCCGAGGAGAGTTTCGCAAAAACCTCGTCGGGATCAAGACATCCCGTATCGGCGTCCACATCGGCAAAAACCGGTCGTCCTCCCTGATACAGAGCGGCATTCGCCGTCGCGGCAAACGTCAGAGGCGTCGTGATAACCTCGTCTCCCGTGCCAACCCCGGCAGCGTACATAGCCCCATGAAGGGCGGCTGTCCCGCTGGAAAAAGCCACGACATGTCGAGCCCCTGTGGCGTTACACAGCCCCGCCTCAAAAGCCTCCACCGCAGGCCCCTGAGTGAGCCACTCGCCCCTCAAAACAGCCGTCACAGCAGCGATATCGTCGTCGTCGACACACTGATGTCCGTAGGGAATCAAAGCCCAGTCCTCCTCGTCGAAATTTGCGACAAACCGGCCAAAGCCGACAACTCCTCGATTGCCCTACGAGCCCCGTCGACGGGGACACATCCCGGAGGTGGCGGAACCGCCCTTTCGAGGGCCCCCAAAAGACCTTTTGCAGACACGTCACTCCACCATCCAAGGCTTTGTCCCCAACCAAGATCGCTCAAGGACATACCGATAGCCCTCTGGTTCTCCGCAACCTGAAAAACGACCACAGGCTTGTTCAACGCCAGAGCCTCATAACACGTCACGCTCGACGTACAGACCACCGCTGACGCCCGAGCCATGAGCACCTCAAAATTATCAGGCGCCACAAGAACCGACAAGCCTGGCTTATCCGCGGCAGTCTCGCGAATGGAATCGATCATCACCCCCGAGACGAAAGGTCCCACCACCACTGTCACAGGCGGCCAGTCCGAGCCATACCACGAAACAAGGCCTGACGTAGCCCCAGCAATATCGGACGCACCAGCCACAAAAAAGACGAAACCGTCATCTCGGGGCGAAGCATCCCGAAAAGAAGGCCGAAGTGGGACATAGCCTGGCCCCAGCAACAACGACGCCCCGAGCCCATAGGGGATATTTTCAGCCCCCAGGTTGTAGTTCAGGACCGCCGAGGCCCACCGTTCCACAGGAAGATGGCGGTAATCGTCGACGACCGTCAGAAAATACCGTTCTCCCAGCCACGCCAAGGCATCGGCGGAGAAACGATAGCCGTCAGCGATCACCAGATTTCCACGATCGACATACAGCTGCTCCAAAGCAGGCTCGAGCTCCGATACGGAAAAGGACTCCACGGCCCGAAAGACATCCCCGTTCCTCATCGACGAGGAGACCTCAGTGGGAACAACCCATCGAACAGTCATATCCATATCCCGAGCAGCACAAGCCAGAGATCGACACCGACTCAGGTGCCCCCCCCCCACCTCGGGACCGCCGTCAGCGAGAATGATACCCCTCATGACACCTCGTTTTCTTTCTTCTGGCTTCAGAGAAACCTCAACTAAAACTCTGTGCCTCGGAAGACATATTAGGAAGCACAACCCCACTCCACCTCCCTGCTAAAAGCAGGGACGATGCTTTCTCAAGCCGAGCATACAGAGATTCCCACGTGTCCTATGGTACAACCTCAACAGCTCTCTTCCGTACCCAAAATCACGGAGGCATTGGGGAAAACGTCAAGCTTCTTCCTTTTAGGACCCTTACATTTTAACACGAAGGAACAGATTGTTCGGTTCACGTCCTCTTTTCCTTCGAGAAACACAACTGCACAAAAGACCGTGCCTGTTATTGGCTACGTGTACAAGCTTTGGTACGACACCACTCAGATCGCAACATGCCGAGCCAATACAAGTCCACAGTTTTCCCGCTGTCGGAGCGAATCAAATGCTCACGCCAACACCCCTCCAGACGAAAACCTCGACGAAGATACTGAACGAAAGCCCTCTCGTTGGTTGAGAGAACTGACGTATAGAGGCGACGAAGTCTCAGTTCATCAAACCCCCAACGAATAACCTCATCAACCATAGCACCCGAGTACCCCTGGCCTCGAAAAGCAGACTCCCCGATATACATGCTCCATGAAGCGCTGCCTGCGTGAATGTCGATGGAAGACAGAGCGATGATTCCCATGGGGATACCGTTCACGTGAGCGACCCGAACATCAGAAAAAACCTCTTTGTTTCGCAGACGATCCAGCCATTGTCGGTGTTCTTCTTCGGAAATCTCCTTATCGTTCACCATCTGGGAACGAACATCATCTCGATTACGCCATATTCGAAGTAAACTTCTGGTCTCAGTAGACACCGCTGGAGACCACAGATCAAAAAACTCCATCTTTCACCTCACAGACCGCAGGAGGACAAACCCCTCAGCGGCATCACCGCCGATAACAGAGCCCCTTCCACGAGCCTCATGTTCTATGGCCGGTAACGACCGAGGGTGAGGCCATTCCCGAAGTTCTCCTGTATAGGCGGCCATGGCCTGTTTTTTTCTCTCCAGGGTTGTGGAAATGTCGTAAAACACCTGTGGTGCATAGACAGAGGCTCCAAAATTCCACTCGGTGGACGAGAGGACAGAGAAAGAAAGGACCTCGACAACAGGACAACCTCTCATCGGGCGTGTCGCCGTCTTCACGGCCCGAACCGTCACCCGATGATCCACATTCAGGTCTCCCTCGTAATGAGTAAAAACCATAGTGGGACAGCGATCATCCACGCATCTCTCAACGATCTTGACCACATCCAGCAAAGGAACGATATCGAAGCGATTGTCCGGCAGGTCGCCAAAGAGGACATCCCGAACCCCTAAAACGCTGTTGGCCCTTTGAGCCGTCTCCTTCAACATCTCCAGATCTTGAACGTGTTTCTGAGCGTCTCGGATACCATCACGGGACGTTATTCCCTCGCCCAGGATCAGCACATCCACATCCCAGCCATCATCGGCCAAACGAGCCATAGTTCCCCCACAGCCCAAAACCTCATCATCGGGGTGAGCGGCGACCACCAACGCAGATCTATTCATGATCATCCTCCCTTATGGAAAAAAAGACGTCAGAAACGACCTGGTGCGTTTCCTGTCTGGCTCTGGAAAATCGCAACCGAAAGGGGCCACAATCGGCGAAAGCCCGAGGGTAGCCCTCTCCATCGAGCATGCGAATCCAATCGTGAAGCTGTTCAAGCGATGACAGCTGAGAGATGTCGCCATCGGAGTCGGTCCGCCTCGGGAAGACCTCTCCGGTTCCCTCTTGCGGCTGGGGAACCGGAAAAGACGAGAGCATCCATGGAATGATCTCTTCAAATATTTTCGACATGACAGCGGATAAAATCTCATCGACAGTCCCACACCGAAGGGACATCGGCCACTTTCCATACACAGGGCCAGTGTCGAGACCACCATTCATACGCAGAGCCGTCAAAAAAGTGTCATAGAGACCTCTCGCAATATGGTTTTGGATAGGACTCCCGCCTCGTCCGTCGGGAACATCTCCCAGATGAAAGACGACACACTCGTACTCGGACCAGATATCCTCGGGGACGAGCCAGCTCCAATGTGGAAAAAATACGTACCTGGGACTCACCTCCCGAAGAAAGGAGATTGTCAGATCCTCAGGTTTATTAATCAAAAACCAATGTCTCCCGTCGGCCCATGGTCCGACGGTAAAACGGCGGAACGCCTCACGTGCGCCCTCCCCCTTCGAACAGACCACAAAAGACGACACCTACACCATCTCCCAGGTTATCCACTGATCCGCTTCGATATCGACGGCGGCAGTTCGTCCCACCACGAGATTCCGATGCTTGGGTGCGATACCATACCCCGGCCTCTTGCAGACGATCATCTCCCTGGTGATAGTCGTCCCCCTGGGGATATCCGCAGCAGCGTGCAGACTACGCCGAGCCTTGAGATAAAACTCCATCTCCTCCTGAGAAGGACCGAGCTTTCGGCCATCGCCCATGGCCGATTCTACGTCCCGAATCTGGCGAACCAGCTCCAAGAGCTCATCGGGCTCGATGGCAAAAGGATGATCCGGCCCCTCCATGGTTCGATCCAACGTAAAATGCTTCTCCACCACCGACGCCCCCATGGCGACGGCAGCCACCGACACGTGAACCCCTGGCGTGTGATCCGACAGGCCAACCAAAGTACCGAAAGCCCTGCGAATGGTCTCCATACTGCGGAGGTTCATGATGTGGGGAGGTGCTGGATAAGCCGAAGCACATTGAAGAAAAACCACCTGCTCGTTTCCGGCTTTCCTGCAGGCTCGGTAGACATCCTCGATCTCGGCCATGGTCGCCAGACCGGTGGAAACGATCATGGGCTTGCCCTTGGACGCACAGTGCTCGATTAAATCCAGGTCCACCAGTTCAAAAGAGGCGATCTTGAAAAAATCGCTCACCTCGTCCAACTCCTCAATAGCCTGGTGGTCAAACGGCGTAGCAAAAAAAAGAATTCCCTTCTCCTGACAGTAGGCAGCCAAGCCTGGGAGCCAATCTCTGGGGGTCTCTATCTCCGATATGAGAGTGTGAAGGTCTTTGTCATACCCTGAGTGCATGGGTGTCTTTTTGGAGTACATCGTATCCGCCGAGTAGATCTGAAACTTGACAGCGTCGGCTCCAGCCGTCACAGCGGCGTCGATGTGACGGAGGGCCAACTCGTAGGAGCGGTTGTGATTGGCCCCCACCTCGGCGATGATAAAACATGGATGGCCATCGCCGATTCGTCTGCTGCCGGACAGCTCGATGGTCACGATATCATCACTCCTTACTGTTCAAAAAGCACACCGCCATCACGTCAAACGCTTAAAACCAACGGACGCCGGTTTGCCCCGAAGCCGTCGGCGACAATCCTTGAGCGAAAGGCACAACGCAATCTCCGAGAAAACCTCATCCACAGCAGCCAGGTACTCCGTCACATCGTCCATGGTATGGGCGCTCATGGCATAGAAAAGATTAGAAGCCAGATACCCCCTATCCAACATAAGCTGAACAAACAGGGCCTTTGTCGTCTGAGGTTCGGGAGTCTCGAAATCCACGTGACTCATGGGATACATTCCGCCGACATGGCCGGGGATGCCGTGTTTGTTCAACAGACGGTCCCAGCCTTCCTGAACGGTCCTTCCAAGGACCACCAGGTGCTCGCCCACATTCTCTCTTCTGTGCTTTCGTATGGTCGCCAGGGCCGCAGCCGGACCGGTTCGCTCGGTCCAGCACGTGCTGGAGACGAAGGTCTCCTGAGCCGAGGACATCACAGCACCCTTGCCGATAACCGTGCCGATAGGGTAGCCGTTGCCCAGAGCTTTTGAAAAGACGGCCATGTCGGGTTCATAGCCAAACAGACGGTGAGCACCACCGGTGTTCATACGGAAACCGGCTGATATCTCGTCCACGATGAGCACCGCTCCGCAGTGATCGGCAAATTCCCGGACTGCCCTGACAAAATCCTCTGTGGGCGGATCGTTTCGAATGGGCTCGAGAATAACCGCAGCCAGGTTCTTTCCGTAACGATTTACGATGCCTTCCAACTCATCGGGGCGATTGAAGCGGAAGGGAAAGGCCGTTCCCTTCAATGCCTTCGGCACACCGCTGGGGCTCAACCCCGACAGCAGGTGTTCCCCCAGAGCGTTTTCCGTTCCCACGTTTGCGGCGATATACCAGTCGTGCCACCCATGATAGCCGCAAAAAGCCACGATATCCTTGCCCGTACGGGCCCTAGCGATGCGAACCGCAACGGCCATAGCCTCGCCTCCAGAGCGGGTATACCGCGCCATATCGGCCCATGGATGAAGCTCACACAGCAGATCAGCCAACGCCACCTCTTCGGGACAGTTAAGCGACGAGGAGCTTCCCTGACGAATGGCCTCTATAACCGCCGCATCCACGTCGTCGTCACAATACCCGAGAACGTTGGCCCCGATGCCCGAGATGCTCATATCGACATACCGATTGCCGTCTAAATCCCAGACAAGGCATCCTTTGGCCTTCTGATAATACCCAGGCCAGACACCCAGCGAGAACATATCCGGTCGTTTTGACAGAAGCTGCGTCATCCCGGGGATACGCCGTTTAGCCCGATCCTGCATGGCCAGGCTCTTTTCTATGGTCATGCTCGCTCACCGCCTTTGTGGTTTTGTCGATGTACAAACGCCTGATCCTCCAAAAGAGATCGAGTGTACCCCTCGTTGCGTTCAAAACCGTCGTTCAGACTCTCCAGATCGGGACGCTTTCGCAACAGCTCCAGGACATCATCGGTGGAAAAGGTCGGATTAGCGGGATACAGAGAATCGTATACCGCCTTGACGAACGCGTAATCCTCGGGTTCGTCCACGGTCCACCGCATGGATGACAGGTCTTCCCCGTCTCTGAGCAGAGAACCACATCGAAACCGCTCAGGCCTGGTATGGACAAAAGAGGTGACGTGTTCCCGCTCCGATGGCAGCTCGGCATATCGCCAGGCCTCCTCCAAAACGGAGAAACGGAGGACCTCCACGTCTAACCCGTCGGGATAGGTAGGAGCTATCGTGTTGCTGGTGTACTCGTTGTCTTCTCGTACATGGAGCTCCATCACCCGGTCGATAACGTCCGGATCGATCAGAGGACAGTCGCCTGTCAACCGAACGACATGGTCTGGGTGAACTCCCTCCGCCGCCCTGTAGAATCGGTCCAGAACATCGTTGAGACTCCCCCGAAAACAGACGACCCCATTTTTTTCACACAGAGACGCCAGTACGTCGTCGGAAACGTCGGTGCTGGTGGCGATCATCAAGCCATCCAGACAGCGGGCCCGCTCAACCCGTTCCACCTGACGAAGGATCATGGGGGCTCCCGCCAGGGGCTTCAAGACCTTGCCGGGCAAACGACTGGATGAGACTCTGGCCTGTACGATGCCGAGGATCACCGGAGGCACTCCATCATAATCTGGTCGACAAAAGCACCTTTAAAGAAACGATGCTGTCTCAACACCCCCGCCTGCCGATACCCCGCCTTTTCAAATGCCCGCCGGGACGGCTCGTTGGGGGCGTAGATCCCGGCAAAGAGTTTATTGAGGTTCAGATCGCAGAAGGCGTATTGGGTTGCCAAAACGATAGCTTTGGTGCCAATCCCCCGCCCTCTCACCCCGGGCTCACCAACCAGGATCCCGAGATCGCCAAATCGGTGAACCGGATCGATCCCGCCGATCTTCACGTTGCCCACGTGACCGTCCTGCCGTGTGAATATCCCAAAAAGGATATCTCGAGAACTGGCATTGACCGCCTCAACATACCCTCGAAGAGATTGTAAAGAGAAAGACGCAAAACGAGACTCCAGATACAGAAGGACATCTGGATCGCTCATCCACCGCAGATACCGTTCGGAGACGTCATCTGACGCCAGTATCCGTAAAAACACGTCGTTACAATCCATGTCTGGTGTCAGCCTCCTTTGGCCAATACACGGGCTCCACCACTGCCGGATCGTCGACGGCGAAGGACGATAGACCATGGCCCCACCTCTCAGGCCTCTGAGACAGAACCTGCCCGATCTCTTTAAGATGTTCCAGACCGTTCACCCCGACCACCAGCCGATCCACCTCGGGAACGGCCAGACAAAATCCCAGGGCCATCGCTAAAGGAGAAAGCCCACGATCTTGCCCAATATCCCGCAACGATCGCAGCAGGGGCCGAACGGCGTCAAAATACGAGGATGGCTCGTCGGGCTCCATCAGCAAGAGCCCCTGCAAAAAACAGGAACGAACGTGAAGCTCAAGGCCCCGGCGTTTCATACGCCCGAGAAGATCGTTTTGAAGAAATCTCTGATCCAAAATATTCATGGGGAACTGAACCAGATCCACGTCGTATCTTTCCAGAACGGCCTCGGCTTCCTGAGGACGATAGAGAGAAACCCCGATCTTTTGGGTCAGCCCCTCCTCCCTGCAACGACACAGCTCACACCAGAGGGACTCTTCCTGAGAACCAAGCAGGTCCTGCGCGTTATGGACCAATACCCCATATAAAGAGGGAACTCCCAGAGATCTCAGGGTTCGGGACACCCCCTCCAGGGGAGAAGAACCCCCGGAAGGGACCTTGCTCACCACCAAAAACTCATGCCCCTCAGGCATGGTCCGACCTAGAACCGACTCGGCGTTGCCGTACACCGGAGCCGTATCGAGACATCGAAGCCCCCGGTCATGACCGTATCGCAAAATGGCTGCGACCTCATCGGGCTCGGTGCATCCCCTTCTGTTGGAGATACCGTATGAGAGCCCAAACTGCGCAGTCCCCAGCCCCAGCCGGTCAAACAATCTCTCCTGAATCATCCCTGTTCTATCAATTGCAGGATCTCGTCGTGAGATAACACCTGAGGATTAGCCCCCGAACTATACTCAAACCCCTCCGACACCGGCACCCCCTTCTCGCCCAAAGGATTTGAGGCATACTCAACCGGTTTAAGAAAACTGACAGACGGAGTGATAACAAAATGATCGTGAAACTCCAGAGTGCGTTTCGAGTCGTCGGCAGGACACATCACCTCGTGAAGCTTCTCCCCTGGGCGACTTCCCACGATCTTTTGGGGCAACCCGGGAGCCATCACCTCGGCGAGATCGACGATCCGAAGAGAGGGGATCTTCGGGATGAAAATCTCTCCAAGCTGAGTTCGTTGAAAGGCCTTGAGGACAAACTCCACCCCCTGAGAGAGCGTGATGACGAATCGGGTCATCCTGGGATCAGTGATGGGAAGCTCCGAAGCTCCCTGTTCCAGAAGTTGACGAAAAAAGGGAATCACCGACCCCCGGGATCCAACCACGTTGCCATAGCGGACCACGGCAAAGCGGGTTCTCCCCTCTCCCACCAGGTTGTTGGCAGCGATGAACAGCTTATCGGAACACAGCTTGGTTGCCCCATAGAGATTGACGGGATTGGCGGCCTTATCGGTGGAGAGGGCGATAACCCGCTCCACATCAGCAGCGATAGCCGCACGGATGACGTTGTAGGCACCATCCACGTTGGTCTTTATACACTCCATGGGGTTATACTCCGCTGCGGGAACCTGCTTGAGCGCAGCGGCATGGACCACGAAATCCACGCCCTTCATCGCCATGGACAGACGTTCCCCATCCCGAACATCGCCGATAAAATAGCGCATGGCTGGATGGTCGAAGGATTGCTGCATCTCATACTGCTTAAATTCATCCCGAGAGTAGACGATAACCCGCCGAGGAGGAGGAGACTGAGTCCGCAACAGATGTCGGATAAACGCCTTACCAAACGAACCGGTTCCACCGGTCACCAAAACGGCCCTTCCACCAAACACCATACCACACCCTCGCCATCAAAATTAAACGATCAAAAAAGGAGCCGCCGCAGCCGCTCCCTTTGGTAGAACAAAGACTCTTCAGGCCTCCACGTCAAAAAGGGCGCCGAATAACTCCTGAACGTTTTCCACGAACCTCACGACACCATCGGGAGGGATCTTTCGAATGACTTTCTCCTCAGCGCCTCTCATCTCCAAGACCTCTATCTGAAACAGCTCGCTTTCGTCCCGAAAACGAAACCGAAGCTGACGATTAAAGATCTGAGCCATAGCCTCAGCCTGCTTCAGCGCCTTTCGGACAGACTCCTTAGGCACCTTCTCAAGAGATTGTACGGGCGAAGCAACCTCACCCCAAGCGTGCGGCCTATCCTTCATAACCGCAGAATAAGGCAGAGCCCCCTCGTGAAGGGGGGGTTGATACGAGGAGGGGTGCAACGACTGAGAGGTTATCTGCGTCCCCATATGACATTCCTCCTTCTCGACCAACGGATCGATGGTCTCTCACAGGGACAAAGGCGGGAGGGGAGCCCCTCCCGCCGAGGTACACGTACTCTCCAGCCCTTACCGGAGCAAGGACAGGACGTTCTGAGGCAGCTGGTTCGCCTGAGCAAGCATCGAGTTGCCGGCCTGCATCAGGATGTTCAGCTTGGTGAAGTTCATCATCTCCTTGGCCATATCGAGGTCACGGATACGGCTCTCAGCCGCCGTCAGGTTCTGACCGGCCACCGTCAGGTTGTTGATGGTGTGATCCAATCTGTTCTGGTAGGCTCCAAGGGCGCTGCGCTGCGTCGAGACGCGGTCGATAGCGTTGTCGATCACCGTGATCGAACGGGACGCCGACTCACGGTCGGTTACCACGATGGCGTCCACTCCAAGAGCGCGGGCTCCCATGTTGCCCATGCTGATACCCATATCCTCTTTCTCGTTGGCACCGATCTGGAAGACCGTGCTGTTGTCCGCGATGTGCAGCGTCGTCTCGTACACCGAGGTGTCGCGGGTCATAAGGAAGCCCTTCGCCGAATCGGACCAGGCGACCTTCACGTTGGCCATGGCATCGAACTCGACGTCCACGTTCTCGTGCAGCTCGCCGCGAAGCACGTTGCCCGTCACCTTCACGGCAGACGTCACCGTGTTGCCGTTGTGGGCGTCCTGCACCGTAACACGGAACTCGTTCTCCTTGGACTTCTGGATAACGTTCAGGCTCAGGGCGTTGATCACGTCCTCGTCTCCCGCAAAGGCCAAAGCTCCCGCCTTACCGGCAACGGCGCTGCGGATGACCATGGTCCCTTCCACTGCCTCGGGGCTGGACGCCGTCTCGTCGTCGACGAAAGAGACGAACATATCGGCATCGGCACCGACATACTTGCTCTGACCAAGCCCGAAGGCGACGGCGTCGTTCAGCTTCTTGGCCACCGCTGCCAGGGTGTCCCGAGAGTTCAGGGTGATGCTCGTCTTGGCCCCGTCGCCCTGGGTGATGGTGATGTTCTGGGGATCCTCAATCATGAACCGACCATTGGCGTCCCAGAACTTGTTCAGGTCGCGGAGGGAGACGTCGCCCTTCGCCGTCTGTCCAACGTATGCTGCGGTGAAGGTCGCGCCGACGGGAGCAGAAGTATGAGCAGTAATAGCTGAGTTGAAGGAGAGCTTGATGTCCGACTGGTAAACCTTACCGTTCTGGGTGTTCAGGTAGAACGAACGGAAATGGACGTCCTTGTTGGCCAGGGCCGTGGCCTGAACGGCAAAACCACGGGCATGCCCTAAAGTGGCGGTACTCCAGTTACCGGCCTTAGCCCAGTCCTCGTTCACCACAGCGGAGATGTTAATCGCCGCATCAGCATTAGCTGCGGCAGAACCAGCCAGGTGCATGACGATCCGGCCACCGACCTTGAAGTTCTGCACGTTAGCCGTAAGGCCAAGAGAAGCACTATCCATCTCAAAACCTAAACCGGTGTAGGACGTTTTCATTGCTGTGGTGAGGGTGAGGTTCTCATCAACGTAGGTTTTGACAGATCCATCCGTACTCATAACCTGAGACTCAGCACGGACAACAACGGTCTTGGCAGCGGTATTCACCGACAGGACCTCAAACATGATACTGGCAGCACCAGCGTTATCCGAGTACCCTGTCCCCATAGTGACCCCACCGGCGTTGTATTTTTGCACAACCGAAGAGACGACAGTACCAGCACCGGTTGTCTGAGCTACTTTATAATCTCCCGCAGGAAGCCCATCGACGGCGACACGCTCGTATCCTGCCTCGGTGTTCAGACCGACGTTCATGATCACGTTCTCGTGCTTCACCGTGAAGATGTCGCTTTTTTGGATCTCGGCCTGCCCGGGGTTGGCGCTGATCTTGATCTTGTAGTTGCCCTCAGCTGCCGACTTCTGACCAAACTGGTCCACCGTCCGAAGGCTTCCGCGGATGAACGCCTTGGTGCTCAGGTCGTCGCTCGACCACAGAGCCGAGGCTGAACCGTCAAGCAGCTTCTTCTTGTTGAACTGGGTCGTGGTGGAGATGCGGTCGATCTCCTCGCTCAGCTGGTTAACCTCGTCCTGGAGATACTTCCGGTCCTGGTTGGTCAGCGTATCGTTAGCGGCCTGGACGGACAGCTCTCTCATCCTCTGGAGGATGGAATGGGTCTCGTTCAACGCGCCCTCGGCGGTCTGGATCATGGAGATGCCGTCCTGACTGTTCATGACGGCTTTGTCCAAACCACGGATCTGGGCACGCATCTTCTCGCTGATGGCGAGCCCGGCAGCGTCGTCGGCCGCGGAGTTGATCCGAAGCCCCGTCGACAGTTTGTTGATGGATTTCTGAAGGTTGCGGTTGGTGGAACTCAGTGAGTTGTAGGCAAAGAGCGCAGGTACGTTGTGGTATACACGCATTACTTAATGACCTCCTTGTGTCGGTTCATTTTCTCTTCCGGGCATCCATGCCCGAAAATTCCGGTTCCCTCGTGCGCTTTTTTCGACTTTTTCACTCTCCCGAGACATCACCTCCTTTGATCGATTCGTATTTCTCTCAGATTCCGCCGCCTACGGCGACTTCACCCTCCGACTCTGTTTCGGCTGTCTCAAAGGAAATGTTGAGCCCTCGCTCTTGGAGAATCTTCATCAAAATCGGTGACATCGTGGGGCGATACCGCCCCAGGGGCTCCGGCGATTGGACGATCGCATCGATGATCTCATCGGCGGCCCGCCGTGCCTCGTCATCCTCGGCTAAAACCCCCATGTCCAGATAGCGACACAGCCACTGAGCAGGGCCAAAGCCCCGGGAGTCCCCGGCATGAGCTGCTGTCTGAACAAGATTCCAGGCTTGTCGAAGGGCTTCTCCGAATCGTCCCTCCAGGAGGGCCAGATCGCCCAGAAGCCGGTAATACTCGACAGGATTTTTTTTCTGGATAACCTCGGCCGTGCGCAGGGTATCCAGATAGAGATGCCAACGGTCTTTGATGGTCTGCTCAAGCTCGGCAAAGTCCTCGTCTCTTTCGTAGCGAAGGAGGTTACGAGCCACGGAGAGGGCCAGTCGAAAGGGAGGAACGTGGGTGAGGTCCGGCGTGCTGAGGATTCTCGCCATGTCCTTCAAAAAAGCGACGCTCACGCCCTCCTCCATCTCAATACCCTCAAGACGGGAAGAGGCCTCCAGGATAACTTTAACGGCCCGCTCACACCGCCCCTGCCCTTCAAGGCACAGAGCGAGGCGCCAGAGGGTCTCTCCTCCGTTTTGCGGGATGTATTTTTCGTCGAGCTTGTCCATAAGGACGCTGAGGCGAACGAGTTCGGTGCCGTCCTCGTCACGGTCGTCGTCCACCAGCGATTGAAGTTCGTCCAGCAGCGCTGCGGCTCTTTCCTCCAGGAGCTCGTCCGGTTCATGAGCCGCTAAAAGCTTCTGAGCGTTTTCATCTTGGCCGTACCAGTACGCAGCCTTGGCGACGTAAAAGAACCATTGGGAGAAGAACGTCAGGATAACTCTATGGCCGTCGATGATCTCCTGATAGGCGTCTCGCCACCGATAGACCTCTTCCATGGTTTCAAGGGAGCGATTGGCCGCCAGGACAGCTCCGCTAAGGTACGTGTAGCTCTGCCCGATGAAAGCCAGGGGGGAGTTCCCCTCGTGTATATGGTCCAACAGGGTCGCGGCTTCCATGCTTCGATCGCGCCTCTGGGCCGGAAGCAGCACCTCTGAAACGGATTGAACTTTTTTTTCTAAGTCGGCCAGTCGATCAATGGAGGCCTGTACCAAGGGGTGCCCCGACTCATGAAGCCGGTTTTGAACGGATTTGAGGATTTGAGCTGCGTCTTTTTTGTTTGAGGCTTCCCGAGCGAGAACCCACGCTGCATCTTTAAACGGCTCCACATCGGCAAGACGTTCGTCAAAAAAGTCGGAAAGGTCCTGGACAACGGTACCGGGGATGAGAGCTCCTCCCTGGGTGCAGTCACACAGAGGCAATCCGGCAGACTCGCAGCGTTTGGCAAATGACTCAAAGATTTTTATGAACTTGAACCACGTGACGTGGGTTTTCACCGGTCGACCATCGATCCCGGGGACCTCCAGAAGATTCTCGTATCGTGCGGCCTCGAGGGCCATGTCCTCCGCCGATGCGGTGTTTGAGGCGTGGCTTACCCCCTCAGAGCTGTAGGCGAGGTCTTGTCCGATAAGGGCCACAGCTGAGGCACCGATTGCGGCCCCAGTGGAGACGGCCATGTGGGCCACGGAGGCCCCACAGGCAAAGAGCTCTCCTCCCAGGATGGCTCCCATAAGCCAGTGGTCGAGGTCCAGCTCGGCCTTGCCCACGATTTTGACGGGGCCGGGCCAGCGGGCCACGGTCTGAGGTGAGCAGACGAAGGCCGCCACCAAGACGATCTCGGCGCACTCCTCGGGGTATTTTTGAATGAGGGGCCTGATGTTTCGGGTGTACATCTCCTCGGGACGCTCTATGGAGGTGATAAAGTGGGGCCTGATGCCCATGGACAGAAGCTTCCCGGCAGCGGTATCCGCAGCGACGATGATGACCCGATCCTGAACGTCCCGGAGCAAATGGACATTTTTATCCAGGGACGGCCCGGATGCAACGCACACGCAGGGACGCCCCGCAAGGTCGGAGAAGTCCTTAAAGTCTGGGCTGTTGACGATCCACGGGGTGTTCAGGGCAAAGTTTCGAACGCCTATGAGGGTGTCCTCGGCGGTGTTGCCCAGATATTCGACAGAAAGTCTGATCTGACGCCAGAGTTCCCGTTCGAGGGTCTGAAAGGTTTCGCCCAGTGCCTCAAGCTCTGCTGGATGACGAATGGTAACAGCATCGTTGGCCAAGAAGATCCCCAACGGACCGATGTTGACCCCCAGGGCCTCCTGAAGAAGCCCTTGATCGGCCGAGAGGACAAAAGAGATCCGGCACCCCTGAGGGAGCGCCGAGTACACGGACGTAAGGGAGAGGGTATGAAGAACCCTGTCCAAACACGGTTCCACCACGACAACGGCAAGAGCCGTATCGGGAAGCCCCCTCAGGACGTGGAAAAGATAAGGAGGGACCCCGACGCCGTGGACGAAAAAGACGCATTCACCCTGGTGTTTTTTTCTCTGCTCAGACGGCACACGCTCCAAATGAGATTGAAAAAACGGCTCCCCGTCCTCCCAGAAGTGCCAGTTTCCCTGAGGGGTCTCTCTCGTGGAGACCACGGAGGCCAGCCCCTCTCCCAGGGATTCCGCTCGCTCTTCAAGTCGCTTCGCCAAAAGAGGCTGGTAGGTCTGGAGGATCTGGAGGTTTCTCTTCAACAAAGATGATATGATCATGATGCACCCTTCCCGGTCGACTGCAACCCTTTGAGGGTTTTGTTGAGATCATCAAAAGATCGGTTCGCCGCACTGGCCTGTTGGTTTGTCGCCGCTATCTCCTGATAGAGCTCCTCTCGCCATATAGAGACACTGGCGGGAGCGTCAATGCCGATTTTGATCGTCTCTCCCATGATATCGAGTACTGTGACCTGAATGTCCCCGTTTATGCGCAGGGATTGCCCCCTTTTTCGCGAGAGGACTAACATTGAGCCTCGGCGTCCTTATTCATGGCGACGATGGTTTCCATCAGAGGCGCCCGGACCGAATAGTCCTCGTTGAGCACGATAACCTGGAAGGCCCGCCTCCGGTCCTGATCCACCAAAATAGGAGCTTTCAGGTTCACCGTCGCTTTGGACGGATCCCCCTGAGGAACCGAGAGCACCAGCAATATACCGACACCGCTCAGGTCTGGAGATGAGAGTTTTTCCCTGTCCGATGCCAGAATTTTCATGGTGTAGCCCGGGAACATCTGGATCGCCGGGACGACCGGAAGAGCCACATCGGAGGACTGGCAACTCTGAAGCCATTTTATGGCCGAGTCGTCGTCCCCGATCAGAATCCAGCGAAGGTCGTTCTCAAATCCGGGAAGCCCTTCAGGAAAAGAGAGAACCCCATGTTCGTAGAACGATATCTCACCGAAGCGGACCGTATGGACCCGCTGAGCCGTGTCGGTCTTTTGAGGACAATCGCTCATCGCAGGAAGTCCACCAGCGTAGGCTGGATAATTCGGGCGATGGTTGCGAGGCCCGCCTGGTAGATCGCTTGAGCCGACATAAACTCCATGGCGGCCTTGCCAAAGTCGGTGTCGCCAATGGAGCCGAGCAGCTCGGTGTAGTTGCCATTGTTCTGGGTGAGGCGATCGGAGCTGCCCTGATAGCGCTTGACCAACGCCCCCTCCTCGGTTCGACGGCCGAGTAACGCATCAATCTGAGCATCGATGTCGCTCAAAAGAGTGGAGATTCCCTCTCGATCTTGCCCCCGAACGGCGTCGACAAGGTCCTCCATCATGCCGAAGAAGTCAACCCGATGGTGGTCAGCTCCCGTGCGACGGGTAACGACTTGGTTGTAGGGGACAACTCCGCCCCGGGAGGTGGTGGTGACGGGGTCGCTCCCGAAAAGGGCATTTGTGGGACCGTTCAAGATCTCCACGTTATATCCCTGAGGGGAAACTATCATAAGGTGCCGATCTCCAGAACTGTCGGTGTAGTACTCGGCCTTGATGTCCTGTCCCTGAAACCGGGCGTTGATCAACTCGTCCAAATTCCCCAGCTCATCCAGAGTCGGATCGACACTGAACGTCAACTGACCGTCACCATTTTTATCCAGGAGGCGAAGGTCGATGGTGTGTTCGTAGCCGTCTACACGGACGGTCAGCGTATGATCAGCGCTGATGTCCACAACGGCAGCAGCGGGAAGAGCTGCACCCCGAATTCCGGTACTGATGCCAAAGACCTCAGCCGCACCGCTCCCCCCCGAGGACATAGCAGCAGGCTCCAGATCCACCACGTTAACGGCCGAGCCGTCCCTGGCTAAGAGGGAGAGGCGGACATCACCGACTACGCCGGGGTCGGTATCCACGTAGGCGACGTTGAGCCAGGAGCCAGCGTATTTCTTGATTTTCTGCGCCACGTCTTTCATGGTATCTCCCACACCGACGGAGATTGCAACCGACCGTCCCGGAGTCTCAATGCGGAAGACTCCGCCGGCGGTGACACTGGTTGACTCATTGACGGCAGTCCCTTGGATTCCGGTAGCTATTCCGCTCTGGAGAGCCAACCCCGCGCTGAAGTCCCTGACGGCGGGATCGCCGAAGGGCTGATCCACGAACATAAGGGGCTCGCCGGAGGAAGCAAACATGGCAACTCGGGTTCCCGAAGCATCGACAGGAAGTTCCCTGAACTGAATAAGGTCCTTCCCATCGGGGCCCTTACCCACCTGGCGCTGAATCTCCTTTGCCAATTTGTTGGCATCCACGCCCCCCCCCGTGAGCACGTCATCTCGGTACAACTTAACTTCGTAATCCCGAGGGCCCACGGAGACGGTCATCCGAGCAGGCATGTAGGGATCGAGAACAGGGGTTGCACTGCTGTCCAGAGGGAACGTTCCACCGCTGGTAGCATAGACCGCCGTCGACAACCCCATGGTCTGGGCCAGGGTTGTGTTGGGCTGACCGAGCGTAGGAGAGAGGTCCATGACGCTTACCGGGGAACCATCCTTGGTACGGAGGATAAGTTTCTGAGTGCCGTTCTCGACGTTGTCTGTGTTATCCGAAAGAGTCGGCCCCCCCACATCGTCCCCTGGATCGGTGTGAACGATCACCTCAAGCCAGTCACCGGCAACGGAGCGAAGCTCTTGAGCAAGCGATTCCATGGTCATGTCGGGACCAGCGTTAACGAGCATTTCGGCCTTATTCTCCCCGGCCTGAATATACCAATGAACTTTGTTGGTGTTGCTCAGACCGCTGGCGACGTTCACTCCCGGGTTGAACTCGGTACTCTGGAGAGACGTCTCCATACCTAAAAGCTCCATGAGGCCGACGTGGCTATGGTCCTTGCTCTCTAAAACTGGACTGGAGGCCAGCGCGTCAGTACCAAAGACACCGGTAGCACCGTCATTGGGCGTGACGTCCACTCTTACCCCCGGCTCGGAAGCGATAACGACAAGTCTGGCATTGGCGGTTCCTCTGCCTAAGACCCTGGCCTCTACTCCATCCTCAGCAGATATTTTTGTCGCCATATCGTCCAGGCTATCGCCTGCCTGAAAAGCGATAGAGAGGACTTTATCGCTATTAGATAAAATAACGTCGATGGACCCATCGGACGCGAGAACGTAGCCCGCTGTATCGTCGACCACAGGAGATTCAACCGCCTGATTCATGGGCATATTGTCGGTCTCGGGCCAGGAGTTGATGGCGATGGGCTCACCAGTATGGCTGCGGATCTCAAGTCGCTGGGTTTCCGTGGCGTTGTCCGTGTGGACCCTGACGGTGATCAGCTTACCAGCGTCCCCCATGTTGACCGATTTTTCGATGATCTGAGCGATCTCGTCCAACGTGAGGGAGTCCATCTCGCCAGGATCCCGAAAGCGGTTGTAGTCCCCGGCATCGATGCTGTCTCGGTTATTATCCAGCCAGGCATCCTCAGGGATACGGACCTTGACGGAGCGTTCACCCACGTTGAACCGGATGATCTCGTTCCGCCCCTGCCATTGGAAGTTTTGGGGCAAATCGACGCTTTGGACGGAGTATTGGTCGTAGTACTGTGGGAAGACCTCTCTCCCCGTGAGGGAAACATCGCTCACGATACCCCGCTCCATCTCGAACTGAACCCGATAGTCGTTTCCCTTATAGACCACGTGCCCCAGAGCATCCCTCTGGAAGGGAGGGATGGATGTATGAGCCCCCGAGAGGATGAACCGACCCTCTACGCTGTAGTTAGCCGTTTGGCGCATGGCTTCCTGAAGCTGTGTAAGCTCCTGAGCGATCGCCTCCATTTCAGAATTCTCCAAGGCTCCATCCCCGGCACGGACGGCCAATGCCCGAACGCTGTCGATCTGTTCGCCGATCTGGTCCAATGCCGTGTCCGTGTTCTTAAGCCAGGTGAGACCGTCCCTCATGTTTCGAACGTATTGAACGTTCTCGAAGATGGTCGTGCTCAGGGAGATTTCACGAGTGACGTCGATAGGAGCATCCGAAGGCTTATGATGGAGCTTGCCGGTATTCGTCTGTTTGTTGAGGAGCATGAGCCGACGCAGGTTTCGATGCATGTCGGTCAGCATGCCGGTATGCATCATGGGGTTACTGATTCGTCGCATGAATTCGCCTCCTTACAGGCCCACTCGGCCCATTCCGTTAATAACCCGCTCCAGCATTTCGTCCAGGGTGGTGACAAAGCGGGAGACGGCGTTGAACGCCTGCTGGAATTGCATGATGTCCATCATTTCTTCGTCGATATTGACGCCCATGACGGACTGACGTTGTCCCTCGATCTGATCGATCAGGGCGGTCTGGTTGGAGAGCATGTTCTGGGAGCGCTCACTCCGAACGCCAAGACGGGCGATGAAATTTTCATAATATTCGTTAAAGCTGGCACTGTCCCCAGCCAGTACTTTGGCCTGTTTGAGTTGGGCCATGTTGATCGCGTTGTCACCGTTGCCGATGCCTTTAGCGTGCCCCTGACCGTCGTCGGCCGCAGCTCCCAAGAGACCTGGGGTGGCTCGGAGGAGTTCGTTGACCGCGAGCTTTCGGGCTGCCCCTCTGAGTTCGTGGATTGGGGTGAAAAAGGCAACGCCCGTGGTGTCAGACCATGCGCCCATACCGTGACCGGCGTAGTGAACAGCGTTCATCTCGGAGATGAGCCCATAGGCGATGTCGTCGAAGATGTCCAGATGGTTCAGAATGACGTCGTCCCGAGATTCAAGGAGAGCACGTATCTCCCCACCTTTGACATGGTGGTCGACCTGAATCGTGGCAGGTCCATACCCATGAAGATGATAGACGATACCTTTGGTAACGTCGTCGCTGACCGAGGCTTTATACCCATCCGCTGCAGAGAGGATCCGGGCCCTTCGGAAGTCGTTGGAGACGGAGAGATATCTCTCGTTGTCGACCATAACCAGGGCATCCGTCGAGAAATCCACGATCTCGGTGGTGTAGTTATCGTGATCGCCGTTCATGAAGCCTAAGCGTCGGGCAGCATACGTCTCGCCATTGACGGAACCCATGACGTTGATTCTCTGCCCCTCCCCAACGGCGTCGCTCTCGAGCACAAGGTGGTAGTCCCCCTTGCCGTCGGTCTTGATGGCGGCATGAAGCCACTGGTTGGGATCATCGGGCATCCCCACACCGTTATTGTAAGAACCGTTGATTTTGTTGGCTATGGTTTCAAGGCTGTCATTTTCCTCGATGGTGATGACGACCTCAGGACTATCGTTGGACAGGCCAACGATATCCGACAGGAAGGAACCTTTCATGTCGTTGAAGGATAGAAGGTGACGTTCCTCGGATCGAACCACGAGACGGTCCACTGTGCCGGAGGTCTCAACGGAGAAGTTGAGATGAGCACCGACCCCCGAGGTATTCTGAAGAAAATCCTGAAGCTCATCCAAGTCCAGAGCATTCCCCACATCGGTCACGGCCCCAAGAGTGGAACCACAACGGCTGGAAAGTTGCCACGCCGAAGCGGCAGCGTCCCACCTGAGCGTGACATACAGCTCGTTCGGGTTGCCCGGCAGGTTCTGAAGGTCTTGAGAGGCAATCCGAAAAACGTACTCGGTGGGGTCGTCTCCGGCAGGTTGCTTGAGAAGCACGGGACTGCCCATCTGGTTGTCCATCTCTTTGCCCGTGGGCTGGACCCCGGCGGTTCCAACCTGAAGCCGCAAGACACCGGATATCTCCATCTTGGCTTTGGGGTCGCTCACAGGAAGCCGACCGGTAACGCCGTCGATGGGCGCACCGCCGACTTTCCACGTCATGGTGTTGGCCATACGCCTGACGGCTATAGCATGTATGGCCTTGGTGGCCTGCTGTTCAATGGAGACCGAGATCACGTTGGGATCCGAGACGTAGTCGAAGCGGTTATCCTCAACCTGGACATCGTAGTATCCTCTGTTGCCGGCTACCCCGGTCAACTCGAGATGTCGGGCCTTCTCTCCCTGAACCAGGATACGCCCTCCCAGGTAGATTTTGTATTCACCGTCATCGGCGTCGCAGGGGCAGTTGACTTCGGCGTCGATGAGTTTACAGAGAGATTCGGCCAGGAGATCCCGACGGTCATAGAGATCATTCGGGTTGGCGTGTGCCCCCTCAATTTCCCGGATGGTGACGTTGAGAGCGGCAATCTGATCGATGTAGGTGTTGGCCTGCTGGACTTTGAGTCTGACCTCTCGGTTCAGCCCCTCCCGATATTCTTCGTAGTTCCGGGCGAGACTGTCCATGTAGGTGGCCAGTGTGCCAGCTTTGGAAATCAAATTCTCTCGAGCTGAGATTTTATCGGGTGCCTTGGAAAGCTCCTGTATCGCCGCCCAGAAGTCGTCCAACCCTACTTTGAGGCTTTTCCCCTGGGGCTCGTTGACAAAGGTTTCCAAAGTATCCAGAGCATCAGTCATGACATCCCAATAGCCCTCAACCGTGACTTCCTCCCGATACTGAAGGTCTAGAAACTGGTCTCGAAGACGGACGATAGCGTCGATTTTGACACCAGTACCGATCTGTCCGGGGATGGCTGGACGGTGCAGCCCAGGGGCCGTGAAGGGATATGTGGTGCTGGGCTCTACCCGTTGCCTTGAGTATCCCGGAGTTTCCGTATTGGAGATGTTGTGCCCCGCCGTCTCAAAACCCCGACGGATGTAGTTGAGAGCCCGTTTGCCCATGTCGAAGCCAAAGAAGCTGTTGATCATGGTTTCTTTTCACCTAACCTTTCATGTCAAGCCCGGGAGGCATACCTCCGCCTCCAAGCCGACGCCATTCGCCGAGCATCATTTCGTTGAGAGCTTTATATTCTTCCACCAAAGTGGAGAGGGTGTTCATCTCATCCTGAGCCTCGGAAACGACCTGACGAAGGGCCGTTCCCGCCTCTTGGATATCCTGAGCGTCTACCTCAGGCATCTGGGCAACGAGAGCGTCCAGAGTAGGTTCGCAGTCTCGCTCTGCGGCCAGTTTTTGAACGGAAGTCTTACGCAGAGATTCAGCAGCAGCGGCTTCACGCTGAGCCTTATCGGTGGACCGCAAGAGGTCGTTCAAAAGTTCGAGGCGCCCCTCTTTGAGCGCCTCTCGCTGTTGCCTCACCAAGTCCACGACCTGACGAATGGCCTCGGTCTGCCGCCGGAGGGTCTGAAGAAGCTGCGACGACCACATGTCAGATCTGATCCCTCGTGATTCCCGCCGCAACCAGTCGAGTTGCCAGCAGACGAATGTCAGGACGGTATGTCCCAGCATCGATCTGTGCTTTGACGGCCTGCACGACGTCTTTTCGTGTTTCGGATACCTTTTTTATGTCGCCACCGACCATGGCTTTAGATAAGACCTGACCGAAACTGCTGACCTCCACTCCATCTGTCGACTTGTTGCGAGTGCTGACAGTCTCTCCGGGGTTTCGTTTGACTGTAGGCATACCACCGGTGTATGTATAGGCTTTTCCGACCTTGTCTATCATGTCTCTCTCCCCTTTATAGCCCATCGTTGGTTTTGTATCGGAGCTCAGCGTCACGATCTTGAGCGACGAGTTACGCAGAAGATTTGCCTCAGCGCACTCGTCGATCCCGGCGTTCCTGACTGAACATGGTACTTTTTTTATGCTCAGTGTCCACGGAGAATCCCCGCATCAGATTCTGACGACAGGAGTCGCAGTATTGCTCTCCCCTGCGGATGGCAGTGCCACAGGAGCGACAATGCCCTTCCTCATCGCCCTCAAGATGGGAGAACTCAAGCCGTCCCTGTTCTACCAAAGTTTCAAGGTATACGGCATCCACGTTGAGTACCTCCGAAAGCTGGAAAAGGTTCAGGCTCTCTTCCCAATGGTCCCTCAAGGCAGCCCGAGCCTGGGTGTAGACCTTGTCCAGCTCGTCCCAGCAGTCGGGACAGACATTCGGCCCGGGGGTGGCAAAAACTTTATCACACAGTCGGCAGTGTTTTAGTTTCATCTTTAATTCTCCTTTTCAAACATAAGTCGGGACGCTGTCCACGTCACAGCCAAAACCACGTTGCCCCCAGCCTCCTGAATCGCTTCGGAAACCCGAAGCAATGTGGTCCCCGTCGTTCGGACGTCGTCTACAACGACACACGTGCGCCCTCCCAGATCGGGGCCGACCCAACTGCAGGCCCCCCGAGGGAGGTTTCGTCGTTCCCACAACGAAACGGACGTCTGTCTTGGATGACGTGTAGTCCAACAAAGGCCATCTATCACAGGGGCAGACCATTTTCGAGCCAACCCCGCAGCGATCCAGGTCGCCTGATTGTAGTAGCGGCGACTCCCCTTGTGAAGTGGCGCAGGAATGACACACGCGTCGCTGAATGACGGTATTCTGGCCGCCAGAATCTGCCCCAATCGGAATCCAAGGGCAGCTCGTCCCCCATATTTTACCAAGAGAATCAGGTCCTTAGAGATTCCTTCATGGGGGGCACCGGCCATTGCTGGCACACCGTTCGGCAGGGTACTGTGATCGAGCCGAAGGTTTCGTTCCAGACGACTGAAACAGGGATCACACAGATCCTCCCCCAAAAACCCGCAGACGGCGCAGCTCGTGGGCCAGAGAAGATGGGCCAGAAGGTCATTCACGAGTATTCGATGGGACGTCTGAGAAGCATCATGAGCCCTCCATCAGAGCGGAAGCCCAGGTGAGAGAGGAAAGGCCCCAGTTCGCTGGTGTAGGTGAAGACCATCGGGATGTCCCTAATTGCCGGGTGTTTCAGAGCGTAGTCCATGAGTTTTGATCCTAAACCTTGCCCCTGGTGATCTGGATGGACAACCACATCCCAGAGGGATGCGCGAAAGGCAAAATCGGTGAGGATTCGGCAGAAGGCAACGAGTTCTCCCTTAAAGCGCACAGAGAAACACAGGTCCGTATGCTTCAGCATGGTCTCGATTTGAGCGATGGAACGACTGCGGCCCCACCGGGTAAATCGGTAGAGGCTCTGAAGCTCAGCGGCAACAATGCCTATTTTGCTGTCGTAGAAGAGGTATGTATCGCTCATGGTCCGTCCTCCTGAGACGAAACGTTCAAGACAACTCGAACTGGTCCTTCTGTGTAGATGTCTCCGGCGGCTACAACGGAGACAGTCTGGGGGGCAGACGAGCGCTCCAGGGCGTCTACGGCCTCGTAGAAGTCCGTGGCGTCAATCTGTCCTACGGTTCGAGTGAAGGGATCCCGAAGGATTCCATCACGAACGGCTGTGGCGTTCACCTCTCTGAGGATGCTATGAAGAGAGGTTTCGATCTGGGAGACGGTCGGCGCTGGCTGCACGAGACGACGATAGAGCTCTTCACCGGCCCGATAGACCAGCACGCTCTCGTAGACCCGGTATTTAAGGCTAAGGGGCTCGCCCGCTACTGCGTTAGCGGCAGCCCTGACCCGGATGACTTTCCGACTGTCGATAACGGTACATCGAGAGACGATTTGAGATTCGCCGACCTCGTCCTTAGCAACGGATATCTCCTGAGGAGATATGGAAGCCCTGCGGGCGATGACATAGCGAACTTTGTCTCTGAGGCGGGCCATGATGTCCATGACATCTTGTCTGGACGCTCCCTCCAAAACGGTTTCCTGGGCCAGGAGTTCTCCTGAAAAGGCCACAACCTGCCCTTCTCGAGCGGCTTCCAGTCCACGTCGAAGATTCGCTGCGTCGTTGCGAAGGGTTTGCAGCTCCTCAAGCACCCCTTTTTTCTGGTCCCGAAGGTTTTGAAGTTCTTTCTTTGTTTTGTCCAGTTCAGGGGTCAGGGACGAGAGCTGTTGCTCTTTATCCTCGAGTTTTTGAAGGCTCTCCACGTATCGAAGGCCCATGAGCTCCGATTCATCGCGGCTCTCTTGAAGTTCCTCGGTCAAAGCCAAGATCTGTCTCTGAACGTATTTGAGGCTGAATATAGCGGTGCGGACGGTATCGGAGGTAACGGCAAGGGCAGCGATAATTCCCATCGCGATAACCATCCCCGTGAGAGCCGTGATGACCCGGCTTGTGTATCTGGGCCGAAGACCAAGGAGGGAGATGCGTTTTTTTGCGATTCTCATACCCAGGATGTCGCCGAAGAAAGCGACCAGAGCACTGAGGAGAACCGTAAAGAGAATAAGCTGCCAGTTAACCTCCGAAAGAAGCTCGCCTCCGAGATTCACGGGATTATCTCCTCCATGTATCGAAGATGCCGACGAAGCAGCGCTTCGACCTGTTCAGCAGGGTGATGTTCACCCTGATCCATGCCTGGACATCTCCGGGCGGTCTGAGCCCACCGGTCAGGGCTGCTCAGATTTTCGGGCCAGAAAGGCCAGGTTCGGCATTGCAGGGGGCGGCTGGTGTAGATACGACATCGGTCGGAATCGCTATCATAAAACAAACAGCGACCGTCGGGATGTTCGCCAATGCTCGGCGAACTCCACCGTGCCGTGACGTAGAGGCGCCTGAAGTCCTCAATCGAAAGGTTCAGAGATGCCGCTATCCCAGTTTCTTCCTCTGAGGAAAAGAATATGGCCCCCGGCTCACCTCGGCAGCATCGACCGCACCCGAGACACGAGAACCGAAGGCCTTGTCTCCACCATTGGAGCTCCATCACAATGGTGGAGTATCCCCTTCGTCTCCCTGCAGAGACGAGCTTAAAGAGTCGTACAGGACTTTCCAGAGACCGTTGTCGTTCTGACCTGCCAAAGCCTCCGAGGCCATTTCCACTGAGAGGTCTTCCAGCACGCCAAATGGGCGGTCTTCGTCCTTGCGGCCACCGATTTCTCGGGCGTGGGTCATCATTTTTTTCCACGTCTGGGCTAACAAGATACTTTCGAAGTCCTGACAGGCTTTTTTCAGGACATCCCGTGGATCACCGGATGCGGCGCCATTTATGTTGAGAGTGTGTATTGGGGGATGTTCTCCAATTTTCATCGCACAAACCTCCTTATCACATAACCACGAGATCACCGTGAAGAGCCCCAGCCTGGTCGATGGCCTGCAGGATACCGATAACATCCCGAGGCGATGCCCCTACAGCGTTGATGGCGTCCACCAGCTGCTCTACCGTAGTGGTCGATTCCAGCTTGACGAAAGAGCCTTTTGTTTCATCAGCCTGGATCTGAGAGTTGGCATAGGGGGTGGTGACCCCAGCGCTGAATGGATTCGGTTGGGAGACTTGGTTCTCTTGGTCGATCCGTACCGTCAGGTCACCGTGAGCCACGGCGACAGCACTGATCTGGACGTTCCCCCCCATGACGACCGTCCCAGTTCGCTCGTTAACGACCACCCGGGCCTTAAGATCCGGAGTAACCCGAACGTTTTCCACATCGGCGATAAACGTCGATGGAGAGGAAACGTACGCTCTGGGGAGTTGTATGTCTACCCGACCGGCATCGGTCGGAGAAGCAATGCGGCCAAAGCGATCGTTGAGAACAGTGGCGATTCGCCGAGCTGTCGTAAAATCTGGGTTTCTCAGGAGCAAGGTAACCGAACCATTGCCCGAAAATTCGGTTTGTACATCACGTTCCACGATGGCACCACCGCTGATCCGTCCGACCGTGACGATGTTTTTAGTTACGCTGGAGCCCGTCGATCCAGCGGAGAATCCCCCGACCAATACAGGACCCTGGGCAACCGCGTATGTGTTGCCGTTGGCGGCTTTGAGAGGTGTCTGAAGTAAAACACCTCCCTGAAGGCTTTTGGCGTCACCCAAGGTACTCACCGTGACATCCAGGGTCTGCCCCGAACGGACAAAGGCCGGGAGAGTCGCCGTGACCGCGACAACAGCGACGTTTTTGCTTTTGACGTCCTTATCCGACAGGGTAACCCCAAAGCGACGCATCATGTTGCGGAGGGCCTGAACGGACATTTTAGATTTATCACCGGTGCCCTGCAGTCCCATGACGACACCGACTCCTGTGAGCTGATTCTCCCGAACGCCCTGGACGTCGACCAGGTCTTTGATACGGACTTCAGGATTGATCGCTCCCCAGGAGAGGTTGCCTGTCACAAGAGACATGACGCCAGCCAGGAGAATCAGGAGCAGTTTCCGTCGGTTCATACGCTTTTTTCCCTTCTAAACAATTCTAAAAAATTGACTGGAGGATCTGGGTCAGAATCCCAGGTTGTTGGAGCTTGGTCAAGGTGCCCTTGCCGTCAACGATGAAGTCGACGTTGGCTACTCTGTTACTGGATATGGTGTTGTTTCCATCGACATCCTGCGGACGGATAGCTCCCCGGAATCGCATCCGAAGGGTCTCTCCATGAGTTTTGAGGTCACGGGTCCCCTCGATAACCAGGTTTCCGTTAGGAAGAACCTCGGTGACGATACAGGTGATATCAGCTTGAGTGGAGTATGTTCTCTCCGATTTGCCATCACCGGTGGAGCTGGAGCCAGTGCTGATTCCGAGTCCTTTGATGAAATCCAGGAGCCCCGTCCCCTCGCTGACATTGGCTCCCCCATCTTTTGTGGTCTCTGTCTTCGCCTGGTCCTTGGTTTTGGTGATCTCGTCCACATGCACCATGACGATATCTCCTACCTGAGACGGTCGTTCATCTCCAATGTAGTTAGTCCCGTCCTGCCACAGGGACTGCCCCTGAGCCGGCAAGTTCGGTATCGCTCCTATAAACCCACAGATTGCCAGAACGATGATCAACGATCTCATTCCGTCACCTCCACGATTCCCGGAGCCGTCACAATTCCCAGGATGACTTTTTTCGTTTTTTTATTACGAATCTTGACGGTGTCGCCCAAAGCTCCACCGTCTAAGGCCCGGCCTATAGCTGTGACGATGAACCCCTTGTTTCGGCAGACGATTCGAACCCAAGATCCCGGTCTGATGACGTCAGGTTCGTCGGTGATTCGAAAGGTGAAAGGGGTTCCTTTAGCCATATCCCGTTCCACCGCCATACCAACCAAGGATCTGGGGTCGTTGTAATATCGACGATTCCGGCGAGCCTCTATTGTGGTCACTGCCATATCCCCAGCTGTAATCATCTCCCCCCGACGCAGATATCGATCAGCGACGACAACCGGCAGAAGCCACCGAAGCCTTACAGGCAGCACACACTCCCCTGTTTTCGTCGAGAACCGCAGGTTCAGTGCCTCGTTGCCCGGATATAATCGATCAGGAGGTATGAGTTTAGCTCCAGGAGGAATGGACGCCCCCTGGATGTCCAAGGCTCCCTGCCATCCTGATGCCACTCTGAGCCAGCGCTCTATGTCACTCTCCATACGAAACGGAACCCTGTCCGCCATAAGGATCCTGAGGGTCACCCCTCCGATGCCGGCCTTGGACAAGGCAACGACGACATCGTCGGGGGTAATAACGTTCCCCGACGGACAGAGAGTCGCCCATGCAGCTTGACGGAGGAGCTCAGGCACATCGCAGGTAACGGTAGCGACAGAGCAGAGACGGAGGGGGCCATCGGTCACCACCGCCCCAGGCGACAAGGAAACTGAAAGCTCAAGCGCCCCTCCCGGTAGAGATCCGAGAAGGAGGACGGAAAGAAAAGCTGCAGCTACGAGAGAAAAGCGGAACCCGGTCAGGCCCCGCCTCCCACCACCGTCAGAAGACGACACCGACGCCCAACCTCAGCGCTTCAGGTTGTTGGCCAGCTCGAGAAGCCTGTCTGCGGTCTGAATGGTTTTCGAGTTGGCCTCGTAGGCCCTCTGGGCCACGATGAGATTCACCATTTCCTCGACAACCTGGACGTTGGAACGCTCAAGGATACCCTGTTGCAATGTTGGGAAGTCATCTTCCCCGGGATTGCCAACCTGAGGTTCACCGCTAGAACCCGAGGGAACAAAAAGATTCCGGCCGATGGCTCGAAGCCCTGCGGGGTTTACGAAGCGGACGAGCTGGATCTGCCCCACTTCCTGGTTCGTATCATCACCAGGTTGTTTGATGTAGACCTGGCCAGTAGAGCTGATGGTGATTTCCGTTGCGTCGTCAGGGATGACGATAGCCGGTTCAAGAAGGTATCCGTCAACGTTGACGATCTGACCGTCTCCATCTTTGTTCCATTCCCCGTTCGCTGTGTATGCTATTTCCCCGTTAGGCATGACAACCTGGAAGTAGGCGTTCCCCTCAATGGCAACGTCCAAAGGGTTATCGGTTATCTGATAGTTCCCCGGGGTGGGCATGCGAGTTGTCCCGGTAACACGAGTACCCAACCCCACCTGTATACCGGTAGGAACCGTGGTACCACCTTCGACGGGAGCCCCGGGCTCTCTGTTGATCTGGTACAGAAGGTCGGCAAAGTTTGCCCTCACTTTTTTGAAGCCAACGGTGTTGACGTTCGCAAGGTTGTTGGACGTCACATCCAAGTTTGTCTGCTGGGCAATCATGCCGGTTGCGCCGCTCCATAAAGATCGAATCATGGGTATGCCTCCTTAGGACGAAGCCTACGTTTTGCCAAGGGACGAGATGAGCTGCCCCGTTATATCGTCGGTAGTTTGAATACCCTTGGAGGCCGCCTCGTAGGCTCTCTGGGCCTCAATGAGCCGGACCATTTCCTCTACCACGTTGACGTTAGAGCGCTCCAGGGCCCCGACCACTACTCTGGCCCCGGGAAGCTGCTGAGGTGCCCCAGAATCCCCCGTCTCAGCGAGGAGGTTTTTCCCCATTTGACGAAGAAGGCTTGGGGAGTCAAATCGGACTATCTGAACCTGCCCGATCACCACGTCATCGGCGAGAAGCTGGCCATCGTCGGTAAAGGTGGCTGAGGACGCTTCGCCAATGGAGAGAGATCCCCCATCACCCACGAGCAAATGTCCATCAGGGGTCTTGAGCTGGCCCTGCTCGTCGGGGATAAAGTGCCCCGAGCGAGTATAGAGCTGCCTCCCCTCACTATCCTGTATGACAAAAAAGGCTTGGGGATCCTCCAAAGCGATATCCAGATGGTTATCGGTAACCTGGAGATCGCCAGCATCGGTGCTCATATAGGTCTCCGAGAGAACTTGATTCATGGAGCTCTCCCCGATGGGATGGCTCCTCCAGGGCCAGGGGGGAAGCTCTCCTTGGGCCTTATCGGGATCGATCCGCTCCATCAACACCTCGGGGAACGACTTAGTCACCGGTTTACGAGCCCGAAAACCAGCGGTGTCGACGTTTGCCAGGTTGTTAGCCGTAACGTCCGTGGCACTTTGTTGGACCATCATGGCAGAAACCCCAGCGTATATGCCCTTGTGCATATTTGTCCCTCCTTACCAGCGACGACGACGGCCTCTTCGTGCAGAGAATAAGATACCGCCCTTGCCCGAAGCCAGCAATCGATTAATGTTAGCTAAGGCCATGCCGGTCCCCAAAGCAACGCACTCGGTAGGCTGCTCTGCAGCGAAACACCGGATCCCGGTCTGCCTCGATATGAGCTCGGCAAGTCCCCGAAGGAGCGAGCCTCCTCCAGTCAGGACGACCCCGCCATCTATGATATCGGCCGAAAGTTCCGGTGGCGTGAGCTCCAAAACGTTTCTCACCCCATCAACGATAGATTGAACTCGCTCGCCTATAGCGGAACAGACGCTTCGACTACTGACCTCAATCTGACGAGGCAATCCCTGAACCAGGTCACGCCCCTTGAGGGTCATCTCGTTCTCCTCTCCGTCAGACAGGCAGGTTCCGATCATGATCTTGAGGTTTTCCGCCATCTGCTCTCCGATGGCCAGATTGTACTGCCGCCGAAGATATCGCATGATGCACTCGTCGAACTTGTCCCCACCTATTCGGAGAGACTTTGATATGACAACGCCCCCCAAAGAGATGACGGCGATATCCGTAGTACCACCGCCGATATCGACCACCATTTTGCCCCGAGGCTCCTCCACGTTGAGTTTGGCACCGATAGCAGCCGCCATGGGCTCCTCGATGAGGAAAGCTTCCCGAGCACCCACCTCTACCGCAGCCTCAAGCACCGCTCGCCGTTCTACGTCGGTGGCCCCCGAGGGGACACAGATCATTACACGGTTTCTGAAGAACCGACGGACCCCCGTGTTGACCCGACGCATAAAGTACCGGAGCATGGTCTCGGTCATCGTGTAGTCAGCGATGACGCCATCCCTGAGGGGACGGACGGAGATGATATTGCCCGGCGTCCGCCCGACCATATTTTTAGCCTCGTAGCCGACAGCCAGGATTTTTCCGGTTTCCTGGTCCACCGCCACAACCGAGGGCTCCCGCAGAACAACGCCCTTACCCTTGACGTAGATCAGGACCGTGGCCGTTCCCAGGTCTATTCCTATATCGTTTCCCATACCAAACACGTGGCAGTCTCCTCCTCCGAAGGGGCCCTACCCCCTATCCTCTGTGACTCTACGATTGTACCGTTAAAAATCCTTATAGCCAACCCGCCAGAAAAAAAGGCCTGTTGCCGGCACGGTCATAGCTGAACGAATTCGGCTCTCGCCCCGGAGAAGATCCTCAAACCAACGATGATCTTTTCGTCCCTGGGCCACAGCGTCCAAGTTACCTACCATGATCCGAATCATGTTCGTCAGAAAGGCCGTACCCCGAACCCGGAGAATCGAGAGACGTCCCCGCCGAATATGTCGAACCCGCAAGAGCTCACGTACCGGGTTATCGGGACACTCTGAAACTCGACAGAAAGCGCTGAAATCGTGGACTCCCTCCAACATCCGGCAGCACCTGTGAATCGCCGCATGGTCCCAATCGTCCCTCTTTCGCCACCATACCATAGCTTTTAAATGAGGATAGCAGGATGGCCCATGCCAGACAAAATAGGCATACTCTCTCCAGAGAGCGCTTTTTCTGGCGTCAAATTCATCAGGGACAATTCCGGCTCGCATAATCGATATCGATTGAGGCAGGTGAGCGTTCAGGGCCAAGACGAGTCTGGAAGGCTCCCATTCCCGCGACAATGAAAACGAGGCGACCTGTCCCCGGGCATGTACACCACTATCAGTTCGCCCTGCTCCGGTAACTGGAACGGGACGCTGATCCAAAAGGGCCAGAACCCGCTCCAATTCCCCCTGGACCGACGGATGTCGTGGCTGACGCTGCCATCCCGAAAAAGCATCGCCTCGGTAGGAGATCTCAACGGCGTATTTCATAACCCCAGATGCGTCTCCAGGACGGTAATACCCACGACGATCAACACCACGAAGGAGAGCACGGCAGTGTCCTTCCATCCCCAGAAGAATGGATGCATCCTCGTCCGTCCTCCTCCGCCCCGGTAGCATCGAGCTTCCATGGCTACAGCCAAGTCGTCGGCCCTTTGAAAGACGATGACGAACAATGGAATGAGGACCGGGACAAAGGCTTTGAGACGTTTCAGAAGTCCGCCTCGGTCCAGATCGGCCCCCCGGGCGAGCTGGGCTTTCATAATTCGATCGGTCTCGTTGATAAGCGTGGGGATGAATCTCAAAGCGATGGTCATCATCATGGCAATTTCATGGGCAGGAAGACCAAAGCGCTTGAAAGGCGACAGAAGGGCTTCGAGACCATCGGCCAAAGCCATAGGGCTGGTAGTAACCGTCAGAAGGTTGGCAAAGAGGACGAGAAATAGAAGCCTAAGAGCCATGTACGCCCCCATTCTCAATCCCTCACGAGTTATGCTCAAAGGCCCCAGGGTCGCCACGGGAGTACCCGACGTGAAGAAAATGTTGATGACAGCGGTAAAGGCAATGAGGATCATGACGGGGCGAATTGTTCGAAACAGAATTCTCAAACTGATCCGAGAAAGCATCGACAGAGCCAGTAAGAGGACTGCCCAGGATATAAACCCCAAGGGTTCGTCCACTAGGAACACGCCGGTAAGGAGAACCAAAGTGGCCAGGATCTTACAGCGAGGATCGGCCCTGTGAATGGGCGAGTCCGCCGGAATATACTGTCCAAAGCTCATGTTGTCCAAAAATCTCACCGAGGAGACCTCCTCTGCATGAGGCTCTCTGAGAGAACCTGCGGGTCACAGCTGAAGGGAACGGAGAATCCTGCCTCGGTCAATCGAAGCCAGAGCCGCCCTAGCTCGGGCAGAAGCAACCCGTCAATGGGGCTACGATCCAGAGAGCGAGCTACCGATTCAGGCGAACCCTGACAGGCAATGGCCCCCTTCTCCAGGGCAACCACCCAGTCGCTCAGATCCAATGCCAATTCGAGGTCGTGAGTTACCATGACTATGGCGGTTCCTTCCCTATGGATTCGTCCCAGGAGTTCCATCAGATGTCGCTTTCCCGATGCGTCCAGGCCAGCGGTGGGCTCGTCCAATACCAGATAGGAGGGACGAACCGTTAAAACCGATGCGATGGCAACCCGGCGTTTCTCCCCTCCAGATAACCGAAAAGGGGAGCGATCCAGATAGGACGGGGACAATCCAACCTGATCAAGTATAAGAGGAAGCACGGTATCCAGTTCCCGAGGGTCGATCCCCCAGTTATTGGGGGCAAAAGCGAGCTCTTCCCGAACGGTCTCGGCAAAAAGCTGCTGTTCCGGGTACTGAAATACCAGCCCAACCTTCCGACGAATGGCCCGTCGGTCCTGCTTGTCACTGGTGGACAGGCCGTCCACAACGACATCCCCTTCATTCGGCAGAAGCAGGGCATTGAGATGCTGGGCCAGGGTAGATTTTCCACTGCCCGTATGTCCAACGATGGACACCCATGCGCTCTCAGCAATGTCTAAAGAGATTTCCCGAAGAGCTACAGTTTCGAGTGGGGTCCCCTTATGGTAGATATGACTTACGGATTGGACGCTGATGGACATAGAGCGCTCACCAAGCTTTCGACGGTTGGAGCTACTTCCCCCTGGATGCAGCCAGCGTCCTTAAGTCTGCGCCATAGAACGACGAGAGGGGGAATCTCCAGACCCCATTGATCCAGAGGTTGAAAAAAGAGATCGTTGGGGGTTCCATCCCAAAGGATTCGCCCTTCACCCAGGACGACCGCCCTGGTCGCCCGAACGATTTCTTCCAGGCGATGGGTGATGTGGACTACCGTAACTCCCCGTTCGTGAAGCCTGGTCAAAAGATCCAGAACCTCACGACGCCCTTGAGGATCCAGCATGGCCGTGGGCTCATCCAAAACCATGCAGGTCGTCTCCATTGCGATCGCACCGGCGATAGCCAGCCGTTGCTTTTGTCCCCCTGAAAGGGTGTACGAGGCAGCCTTGGCTTTGGCCTCCAGGCCAGCGATGGACAGAGCCCGATGTACCCGTTCCCGAATGTCATCCGGCGAGAGTCCCAGATTTTCTGGACCAAAGGCCGTATCATCCTCTACGACTGTTGAGACTATTTGATTTTCAGGGTTTTGAAAAACCATTGAGACGGATCGACGAATGTCCCATAGGTGAGTATTGTCCTGGGTCTCCCACCCCAGAATACGACAAACGCCCTGCGTAGGAACGAGCAGGGCGTTCAGGTGTTTCGCCAGAGTGGATTTCCCCGAACCGTTGCCCCCGAGGAGAGCAAGCCACTCACCTTGATGCACGTCCAGAGAGATTCCTGTCAAGGCAGCCCTGTCAGTCTCCTGGTATCGATATTCCACGTCCTCCAGGGAGATGACGATGGGGGCGGTCATCCCTCTAAACCAGGGAGATGACCGCCATAGGCGCAGCGTCGCCGTTTCTGTAGCCAGTTCGAACGATACGAGTATACCCACCAGGACGTTCAGCGTAGCGAGGAGCCACATCGTCGAACAGCTTGTTGACAGCCGCCTTGTGGTTCATCCTCGAGATGATCAGTCTCCGATCATGGAGAGATCCTCCCCGAGCTCGGGTGATGAACTTCTCCGCCACCCGACGAACTTCTTTGGCCCGGGTCACCGTAGTCTCAATGCTTTCCTGCAGGATCAAGCTGGCAACCAAGTTGGCCAGCATGGCCCGACGGTGACTACCAGGGCGACCGAGTTTTCGTCTATCGACTCGATGTCTCATTCAGACTCGTCCTCCTTGTCCATGCCGTCTTCCAAGTTATCCTTTTGGAGAGACAGGCCCATGTTTTCAAGTTTTTCTTCAATCTCCCGAAGAGATATCTTGCCTAAATTACGGATCTTCAGGAGATCATCTTTTCCTCGGCTGATCAGGTCACCTATCGTGTAGATTCCTCCTCGAAGCAGACAGTTCTCGCTCCTGATGGAGAGCTCCAAGTCGCGAACCGCCCGAGAGAAGAGGACATTGCCTTCGTCCTCACCGTCTTCCTCGGAGAGCCCCTCATCGGAGTCGGTCAGCCCCGCCACCACAAGCTCAGGAGAACCGGAAGGATGGCGTTTTTGAATTTCGTCTACAACGATAGTAAAATACTTTCGAAGGAGTTTAGCCGCTTCAGCGACGGCGACATCCGGCGAGACGACTCCATCGGTTTCCACATCCATGACGATCCGCTCGTAGTCGGTTCGCTGACCAACTCTTTCAGCCTGCACCTCGTACTTGACCCGCTGAATCGGGGTGAAGATAGCATCAATCATGATGGCATCGGCAGGAAGATAGGACGGTCTCGAACGATCAGTGGAAACGTACCCTACACCTTGTTCGATATACACCTCAAAGGACAGCTGCGCTCCCTCGGCCAAGGTACAGATATAGGCATCGGGATCGACAAATTCAATTTCGCTGTCCGACTGAAAGTCAGAGGCCGTGACCCGCCGCTCACCATCCACCTCCAGACGAAGCACGCGAACTTCAGAGCTGTAGGATCGTATCGGAATGTGCTTCAAATTGAGAAGCATCTCAATGACATCTTCTCGAACTCCAGGAATGGTGCTGAACTCATGGACCACGCCGTCTATACGCACCGAGGTAATAGCCGCTCCCTTAATGGAGGACAACAAAGCCCTCCGAAGGGCATTACCGATGGTGACGCCGAACCCCCTCTCAAGGGGCCCGATGACGATTCTGGCACTAGTCGCCGAACAGGTATCATCAACTCGGATTTCAGGCCTCATAAATTCCAATGATCCCAACACCTTTCCCAGATAAATCGCCACTGATCGACGGTGTTCTGTCGCCGGTCGACCATCGTTTTGTCCCGTGAGCGCAAGACACCGCTATACGCGACGCCTCTTGGGAGGGCGGCACCCGTTGTGAGGGATGGGCGTGGCGTCTTTGATGCTGTTGACCTGAAGGCCAGCAGCCTGCAGAGCACGGATAGCCGACTCCCGACCAGGCCCTGGTCCCTTGACAACCACGTCTACCTCTTTCAAACCGTGATCCTGGGCAGCTTTGGCCGCCTGTTGAGAAGCTATCTGAGCTGCAAAGGGAGTGGATTTTCTGGTTCCTTTGAAGCCCACATTCCCCCCAGAAGCCCACGACAACACGGCACCGCCTTTGTCGGTGATGCTGATAATGGTGTTGTTAAACGTGGAGAACACGTGAGCAACACCAGAGGAGATGTTCTTTTTCTCTTTTTTCTTTCCTCTACGCTGGATACGCTTGGCCACGAAGGTCTACCTCCTTATCTCCCGGCTATTTCTTCTTGCCGGCGACGGTCCGCTTCGGACCCTTTCTGGTACGGGCATTTGTCTTGGTCCGCTGACCCCGGAGAGGAAGTCCCTGTCTATGGCGGATACCCCGATAACATCCGATATCCATGAGACGCTTGATGTTCATGGTCACCTCTCGGCGAAGATCCCCCTCCACGGTGTAGTTGTTCTGGATCTCAGAACGAAGTTTCTGGGTTTCGTCCTCGGTGAGATCTTTCACCCTGGTGTCAGGGTTAACACCCGTTGTGGCTAAAATACGCTGGGACGTGGTCAGACCAATTCCAAAAATATAGGTAAGGCCAATCTCAACTCTTTTTTCACGGGGTAGATCGACTCCTGCGATACGGGCCATCGTTTTACCTCCTCGCTCCCTGACGCTGTTTATGCCGAGGGTTGCGGCTGCAGATGACCCTGACCACACCTCTCCGCTTAATGATTCGACAATACTCGCATATCGGTTTGACCGAAGATCTGACTTTCATATTTTATACGCTCCTCCTGCTGGTCTTGCCCATTATAAAAGGGTGACGGCACTTCAGGCAAACTATTTATATCTATAGATGATTCGACCTCTTGTCAAGTCATACGCCGAAAGCTCGACTAAAACCCGATCCCCTGGCAAGATTCTAATGAAATGCATTCTCATCTTACCTGAAACGTGGGCCAGTATTTTGTGGTCATTCTCAAGCTTGACACGAAACATGGCATTAGGCAAGGGCTCTACGACTACACCTCGAACTTGGATTACATCGTCTTTATTGGCCATGGCGTCCTCCTCAGTCTTCCCAGGGTGTCAGGATCTCGGGCTCTCCCTCGGTGATATGCACCGTTCTTTCAAAATGAGCTGCATCGGAACCGTCGGCAGTGGAAACCAGCCACCCGTCCTCTCCGTTGATCAGGTCCTCACGGCCACTCATGACCATAGGTTCAATGGCAATCGTCATACCACTTTTCAGGGTGATGCCTCGACCTGGTCGGCCGTAGTTCGGAACCATGGGAGCCTCGTGTGGGCGCTTCCCTATACCATGCCCCGAATATTCACGGACCAAACCGTAGCCAGCCGGGATAACTAAAGATTCCACGGCGTGTCCGATGTGCCCCAGGGTATTGCCCGCTCGGGCCATATGGATAGCCCTATCCAAACTCTCTCTGGTAATGTTCAAGAGGTCCCGCCTCGACTGGGAGATCTCACCTACAGCGTAGGTATAGCAACAATCTCCATGATACCCCTCGTAACAGGCCATAACGTCAATGCTGACGATGTCGCCGTCCTCAAGACGACAGTTTTCGCTAGGGATCCCATGAACTACTTGATCGTTGACCGAGGCACACACCGACGCAGGATAAGGGGTGGGGATCCCAGGAACTCGATATCCCTTCTCGGAGGGCGTCGCGCCGGAACGACGAATGTAGTCCTCCGCCGCCTGGTCGATGGCAGCCGTCGTGATGCCGGGCCGAATCATCTCCTTGAGAAGCATGAGTACATCCGCAGCGATGGCACCAGCCCGGCGCATTTTTTCCAGCTCGTGGGGTTTTTTGATGGATATCATCAGGACCGCCTGACGATCTCGTCCACCCGATCTGGCACCGAGTCTCCGTCGACAGCGTCGATCCGGTAAAGCTCTCCACGAGCGTCGTAATACGCGATCAAGGGCGCAGTTTGCTTGTGATAGACCGCAAGTCGATTTCTGATAACCTCTTCCCTGTCGTCGTCCCGTTGGTAGAGTTGACCATCACACTGGTCGCATCGATCCCCCTTGGAGGACGGCTTGAAGGTTACGTTATATATTTTGCTGCACCCCTGACACATCCGACGCCCCGAAAGGCGCTTGACCACCGTCTCGTCATCCACGTCCAAGAGGACGACACCATCAAGGACAAGATCCAGCCGTCTCAACATGGCATCCAGAGATTCAGCCTGAGGAACAGTTCGAGGAAATCCGTCCAGGAGAAAGCCCTTGGAACAGTCGGGTTCCTGAAGGCGGCGTTCCATCATATGGACGATAAGATCGTCAGGGACAAGCTGCCCCCTGTCCATAAAAGCCTTGGCTTTCCGTCCCAGGTCGGTATCGACCTTGACGTTGGCCCGAAGGATATCACCAGTGGAAATGTGAGCCACATCATGACGTTTCATAACGGCCTCCGCCTGGGTACCCTTGCCTGCCCCGGGAGGCCCCAACAGTATAAGTCTCATTGCTCAACCGCTCCCCTAAAACCTCAGGAGACCAGCGCCAGCTCCGCCTCGACGCTTGAGGATTCCCTCATAGTGACGCATGAGTAACTGACCTTCCACCTGATGAACCAGGTCCAGAGCAACACCGACGACGATGAGGACCGCTGTACCGCCGAAGTAGAAGGTGGTTATTCCCATAATGTTTGTCATCACCGTAGGTATCAGGGCGATGACGGCCAGGAACGTAGCCCCACCTAATGTGATGCGGGACATGACCCGCTCAATGTAATCCGAGGTGGGTTTGCCTGGCCGGATTCCCAGGATAAACCCTCCGTATTTCTTCATGTTGTTTGCAATATCGCTGGGATTGAAGACCATCGCAGTGTAGAAATAGGCGAAAAACACGATAAGCATGACGTAGAGCACAGAGTACAACCAGCTTCCCGGTGCCAACAGCCTCTGGAGAACGGTGACCGCGTCTCCAGAGAAGAACTTGAGAACCGTGTACGGGAAGATCAGAATCGACGAGGCAAAGATGATAGGCATAACCCCGCCTTGGTTGACCTTCAATGGGATGAAGGTGCTCTGGCCCCCATAAACTTTGTTCCCGACGACCTTTTTAGCGTACTGAACCGGCAACCGCCTCTGCCCCTCCTGAAGAAGGATACAACCGGCAACCACCACCAACATGACCAGAAGAGCCAAGAGCAACGTCAGGACATGGAGCTCACCGAGACGAAGCATGTTCCAGGTTCGAATAACGGCCTCAGGAAGCCGAGCTACGATCCCGGCATAGATGATCATGGAGATACCGTTCCCTATACCGTGATCAGAGACTTCCTCGCCAAGCCACATAACAGCCACAGCCCCGGCAACGATGGTGAGTATGGCCACGATCATTCCCAAAGCGCCCCCTGAGAAAACACCAACCCGCTGAAGCCAGAAGACCATACCAGTCGCCTGAATAGCGGCGAAGCCCACGGTACTGAGTCTGGTGATCTGAAGGATCTTTTTCTGTCCTTCCGGCCCTTCCTTCTGCATTTTCTCCAGGGCAGGGAAGACCACAACCAGAAGCTGCATGACGATGCTGGCGTTAATGTACGGTGCAACCCCCAGGGCAAAGATGCTGAAACGCCTCAGGGCACCACCGGCAAACATATCCAGAAAGCCAAGGACACCACCACCTTCAAAAAGGTGGGACATGGCATCCGGGTTGATGCCTGGAGTGGGAATATGAGCTCCAAGCCGGAAGACAAAGAGCATCCCCATGGTGAAGAGGATTCGCCGCTTAAGGTCGGGAAGCCTGAAGGCATCGCGGAAGGAATCAAGCACCTCAGATCACCTCGGCTTTCCCGCCAGCTGCCTCAATTTTTTTAACGGCCTCGGCACTGAACGCATTGGCTCGCACCGTAAAAGCCTTGGTCAAGTTCCCCTTTGCCAGGATCTTGACACACCCACCCTTGTCGTGGATCAGCCTATGCTCGGCCAACTCGACCGCCGATATAACAGCACCAGCGTCGAACTTGTTCTCTAAACGATCCAAATTCACTACCTGATAAGTAGTGGCAAAACGAGCGTTGTTGAAACCTCTCTTCGGTGTCCGACGAACCAAGGGCATCTGACCTCCCTCGAATCCGGGACGAACCCCGCCGCCGCTTCTGGACTTCTGCCCTTTATGTCCTCGACCGGAGGTCTTTCCGTTGCCACATCCTATACCACACCCGACTCGTTTGGGTTTTCTTTTACTCCCCGGTGCGGGGTGAAGATCGTTGAGATTCACTGGACCTTCCTCCTTAGTCCTCAACCCGAACGCACTCGACCAGGTGAGGGATCTTGGCCACCATACCCCGAATGGCAGGAGTGTCGTCATGAAGCACCGTCGAGTTCAGTTTTTTGAGTCCCAAGGCCTTCACGATCCGACCCTGCTTGCCGGGACGGCCGATAGTGCTCTTCTTCCAAGTAATACGCAATTTGCTTGCCATATCGCTCACCTCTTACGCCGTTTCCTGAGCGCGCTTCTTACCACGAAGCGCCAAGATCTCGTCTGGAGTCCTCATAGCTCCCACGGCGTTCAGGGTCGCCCGAGCAACGTTGATAGGGTTGTTCGTCCGCCCCACGACCTTGGTGAGAACGTCCTTCACCCCACCAAGCTCCATAATAGCCCGGACAACACCGCCAGCAATGACTCCCGTACCAGGTGCAGCAGGCTTCAGAAGCACCTCGGCAGAGCCGAAACGACCCACTATAGGATGAGGCAAGGTCTTGCCGACCTTCTTGACAACCCGAAGATCCTTCTTAGCAGCGTCGATACCTTTTCGAACGGCCTCGGATATCTCTCGGGCCTTGCCCATACCCACACCGACCTTGGAGTCGCCATCACCGACCACAACCAAGACGCTGAAGCGAAAGCGTTTACCTCCCTTAACGACCTTGCTGACCCTGTTGATGGCAACGACCCGCTCCAACATATCGGAATTGGACTGTCTACCGTTCATGCTCCACCCTCCTTAGAGCTTCAGGCCCGCTTCGCGGGCGGCCTCGGCCAGGGCTTTTACCCGGCCATGATACATATGACCGCCGCGATCAAAGACAACCTCGGTGATCCCCTTCTCCAAGGCCCGACGAGCCAGAAGCTCTCCAACGGCCTTGGCTGCTGCCACGTTCCCGTGCTTTGAGAGCTCGCTTTTAAGAGCCTTATCAAGGGTGGAGGCTGAGACCAAGGTATGCCCAACGGTATCATCGATAACCTGAACGTACATCTCGTTCAAACTCCGAAAGACCGACATTCTAGGACGTTCGGCCGTACCGTTCACCTTATTCCGAATGCGACGATGCCGAACGACCCTCATGGTATTTCTATTTTTCGTCTTGATCATCACGACACCACCCTTACTTGGCTCCGGCTTTACCGGCCTTGCGGATCACGCGCTCGCCCTCATAACGAATCCCTTTGCCCTTGTAGGGCTCGGGGGGACGATAGCCCCGGATCTCTGCAGCAACCTGACCAACAAGCTGCTTATCAATGCCTTTGACACTGATCTTGGTGGGACCGTCCGTAGTGAATTCAATGCCCTTAGGGGCAGGATACACCACCGGATGAGAGAACCCCAGGTTCAGGACAAGGTCCTTCCCCTGCATCTGAGCCCTGTAACCCACCCCAACGATCTCCAGCTTTCTCTCATAGCCATCGGTAACACCGACGACCATATTCTGGACCATAGCTCGCACCATCCCATGGGCGGCCTTGGTCTTCTTCATTTCGTTCGCTCGCACCACGCTGACCGATCCATCGGACATCTCAAGAGAAATGTCCTGGACAGTCGGCATAGAGAGCTCTCCCTTGGGCCCCTTAACGACGATACTGTCATCGCTAACGGTCACCCCGGCTCCGCCGGTTAAGGAGATGATCTTTCGTCCGATTCTCGACATTGGATACCCCTCCCACTACCAGACGTAGCAAACAACTTCGCCACCAAAGCCGCTGACTCTGGCCTCAGCGTCGGTCTTGAGACCGTTGGAGGTGGAGATGATCGCGATACCCAAGCCACCCATAACCTTGGGCAGCTTGTCCTTACCCACATACATCCTGCGACCGGGCTTGCTCACTCGGCGCAGGCCCTGAATAACCCGTTCCTTATTGGGTCCGTAGTTGAGGAAGACTCTCAGAACCCCATAGCTTTTTTTCGGATCGTTGATGACCTTGTAATTGCGGACATAGCCCTCGCCCTTGAGGATCTTGGCGATAGAGAGTTTCATCTTGCTGATGGGAATATCTACCGATTCATGGTAGACCATGTTGGCATTCCTGATTCTCGTGAGCATATCCGCGATAGGATCGTTAACGTACATCCTGGATCGCGCCCCCTTTCGTGGCTCTTCTTACCAGCTGGATTTGACAATCCCGGGGATCTTACCTTCCCGGGCCAGCTTGCGGAAACAGCAGCGGCACATCTCGAACTTCCGCATAAAACCATGCACACGGCCGCACAAAGGGCATCGATTGTATTTTCGGACCTTGAACTTAGGTGTCAAAGTCGCTTTGTGTTCCATGGCTTTTCTGGCCATATTACGGCACCTCTTCCTCTACTTGGCAAAGGGCATGCCCAAGCCACTCAGCAAGGCCATTCCCTCTTCGTCGGTGTTCGCCGTGGAGACAAAGGAGATATTCATCCCCTTAGACACCACGATTTTATCGTAGTCGATCTCGGGGAAGATAATCTGTTCTTTCAACCCCAGATTGTAATTACCTCGCCCATCGAAAGCCTTGGCAGAGACGCCCCGGAAGTCCTTGATTCGGGGAAGTACCACGCTGATGAGACGATCGACGAACTCCCACATCCGAGATCCCCGAAGGGTTACAGCACAGCCTACAGGCGCGCCCTCCCGGAGCTTAAAGCCAGCGATGGATTTTTTAGCACGCTTGATCATGGGACGCTGCCCCGAAATGGTTGCCAGCTCGGCCATAGCAGCGTTGACATATTTCACATCCTGCTTACCTTCACCCACACCGATGTTGATGGCAACCTTGACCAGTCGGGGTATCTCCATAGGGTTCCCGTATCCAAACTCCTTCTGCAGAGCCGGAACGGTTTCATCCATGTATTTTTGAAGCATACGAGGTTTCATGTCCACGCCTCCTTACACCTGGTCGACGATCTCGCCGCTTACCTTGGCGATACGGACTTTTCGACCGTTCTCAAGAAAAGCGTGACCAACCCTGGTGGGTTTGCCCGTGGTAGGACAGACCAGCATAGCCTTACAAGCATAGATTGGGTTCTCCTGCTTGACGATACCACCCTGGGGGTTCTTCTGAGAGGGTTTGACGTGTTTTGAAGCCATGTTGACTCCCTCAACAACGATCATACCTCGAGCAGCAAGGACCTTGAGAACCTTCCCCTCCTTGCCCTTATCCTTCCCAGAGATCACACGGACACGATCACCTTTTTTTAATCTATTCATTCCATGTGCCCCCCTTACACTACTTCGGGCGCCAGGGAAAGAATACGCATGTACTTTCTGGCTCGAAGTTCCCTGGCGACAGGGCCGAAGATACGGGTTCCTCTGGGGTCCCCATTGTTGTCAATAATGACGGCAGCGTTGTCGTCAAACCGGACGTAGGATCCATCAGCCCTCCGATGCTCCTTGCTCGTCCTAACGATGACCGCTTTGACGACCTTCCCCTTAGGAATGTTACTGTTGGGAATGGCCTCCTTGACCGACGCAACAATAACATCTCCCACAGCACCCCAACGACGACGACTTCCGCCTACAACCTGGATACACATGATTTTCTTGGCACCGGAGTTGTCAGCAACGTTGAGAACGGTACGAAGCTGAATCATGTCCTACGCCTCCTCTTTAGACTCGGCAGTGCCACCGAGAACGGGAGCTCTCTCAATAATCCTGACGAGCGACCAACGCTTGGTCTTGCTCAAAGGGCGTTCTTCGCCAATCAAGACCTTATCACCCATACGACAGGTATTCTCCTCGTCGTGGGCGATGAATTTCTTTGACTTAATAATCCTCTTACCATAAAGAGGATGCATGGCGTGCCGGATCACCTGTACGGAAATGGATTTATCCATCTTATCGCTAACGACAATCCCAACACGGGTTTTACGATGGGGGGTACGGTTTTCCATCTGTCCCTACCTCCTTCCACTGATTCCAAGACCACGTTCTTTCTCGTGAACGACGGTAAGGACTCTGGCGATGGTTTTCTTGACGTCTCCGATCCGACTCGTGTTTTTGAGCTGACCGATGGCGTTCTGGAATCTCAGGTTAAAGAGCTCTTCTTTGAACTGACGATGTTTCTCCTGGAGCTCATCGATGGTTAAATCACGCAGACTCTTGGCATCCATGGCTTACTCACCACCCAAACCTTCTCGTGCCACAAGCCGCACCTTGATGGGAAGCTTGTAGGAGGCTGTTCTGAAGGCCCTCTCTACGATCTCGCGGGAAACTCCCGCCACTTCAAACATGATCCTGCCTCTTTTGACAGGAGCCACCCAATACTCGGGCGACCCTTTCCCCTTACCCATACGGGTTTCAAGAGGTTTTTTCGTATAGGCCACGTCAGGGAAAATCCGAATCCAAACCTTACCACCTTTACGAAGCTTTCGGGTTATAGCTATACGAGTGGCCTCAATCTGACGGGCGGTGATGTATCCACACTCCAAAGCCTGAAGACCGAACTCACCAAAGGCCACGTATGCCCCCCCCTTGGTGTCGCCTTTGAGCTTCTCCCGATGAGGTCGACGCCATTTTGTACGCTTGGGCATTAACATCAGCTACGCCCCCCCTCTCTACGGCCCCGCCTGGGCTGACGAGGCGCAGGGGTGTTGATGGCTTTCTCGTCTCGATAGATCCACACCTTGACACCGATGACGCCGTACATGGTCTTAGCTTCGGCCAAGCCATAATCGATGTCGGCTCTCAGGGTCGACAGAGGAAGCTGACCTTCGTTATACCATTCAGTCCGAGCTATCTCGGCACCACCCAAACGGCCGGCACACTGGATCTTGATGCCCTTACCTCCTGCCTTCATGGTCCGGAAGATGGACTGTTTCATAGCTCGTCGGAAGCTGACCCTGTGCTCCAAGGCCGCAGCGACATTTTCTGCCACAAGCTGAGCCTCGACCTCGGGGTTTTTAATCTCTTGAACGTTGATCATAACCCGAGAGCCAGTCAGGGCCTGAAGTTCCTCCTTGACTTTCTGGATCTCGGCGCCGCCCTTTCCGATAACTACACCAGGCCGGGCGGTCCAAATAGAAAAGCGGAGAACCTTGCCGATCCGCTCAATCTCGACCCGAGAGATGTTAGCGCCTTCCCAGCGGGCTTTGATCCAATCCCGAAGCCTCAAGTCCTCGTGGAGATTCTTGGCGTAGTTCTTACCATCAGCGAACCAGCGAGACTCCCAGTCTCGAATAATTCCGATTCGATATCCAATAGGGTGTACTTTCTGACCCATTGCAGTACCCTCCTTAACGTTCGGCGACCGACACGGTGATGTGGCTCGTGCGATGGCGGTAGGGATGGGCCCGCCCCATCGACACCGGACGGAAACGCTTCATGCTCGGGCCCTGATCAGCGAAGGCTTCCACGACGACAAGTTTGTCGACATCAAGGCCGTAGTTATGCTCAGCATTAGCGACGGCACTTTTAAGAACCTTCTCGATCACCTTGGCAGCCTTCTTCGGGGTATAACGCAGAACGATCAACGCCTCGCCTACATTCTTCCCCCTGATCAGAGGCAGCACCTGGCGCACCTTGAAAGGAGAGATTCGGACCTGTCTGGCACTTGCTCTTGCCTCCATATTCCTTCCCCCCTCTTATCTGGCGCCAGAGCGGCGCTCTTGCCCAGCATGGCCACCAAACTTTCTGGTAGGCGCAAATTCCCCGAGCTTATGCCCGACCATATTCTCGCTGATATAAATCGGGATGTGAATACGGCCGTTATGGATGGCGATGGTGTGTCCAATCATCGCCGGAACGATCATACTGGCACGAGACCACGTCTTAACCACCCGTTTGTCGCCGCTCTCGTTCATATTCTCGATGCGACGAAGGAGCTTCTGCTCGACGTAGGGTCCCTTCTTAGCGGAACGAGCCATTGATTAACCCCCTCATCTCTACTTGGCGTACCGGCGCCGGACGATGAACTTATCCGAAATTTTCTTCTTGCGGGTGCGATATCCTTTGGCAGGAGTCCCCCAAGGAGAAACCGGGTGCTTTCGGGATTTACTCCGTCCTTCACCACCGCCCATGGGATGGTCTACCGGATTCATGACCATGGCCCTAACGTGAGGTTTCCGCCCCAGCCACCGAGTTTTACCTGCCTTACCGATACTGGCATTTTCGTGTTCGGGATTCCCCACCTGACCGATGGTAGCCATACACTCCAGAAGAACGAGGCGAAGTTCTCCACTGGGCATCCTTACAAAAGCATACTTACCTTCTTTGGCCATAAGTTGAGCAGTGGTTCCAGCAGAGCGGACCATGACGCCGCCCCGACCAGGCTCAAGCTCTATATTATGGATTATAGTACCCACAGGGATGTCGGTGAGCTTCATAGCATTCCCCGGCGTAATATCCGCCTCCGGTCCAGCAGCGATAGTCATTCCCACCTTAAGGCCAACAGGACACAGGATGTAGCGTTTTTCCCCATCAGCATAGTGGATCAGGGCGATCCTGGCCGAGCGATTGGGGTCGTACTCGATAGCCGCAACTTTACCGGGAACGCCAATTTTGTTCCTCTTGAAATCGATGATCCGGTACTGACGACGATTTCCACCGCCCCGGTGGCGCATAGTAATTCGACCACGGTTGTTCCGACCGCCCTTTTTGGTAAGGGGAGCCAACAAGGAACGCTCCGGCTCGGTCTTGGTGACCTCGTCGTAGGTCTGGATACTCATGAAACGCCGTCCCGGCGTCGTGGGATTGTATTTCTTGATTCCCATTGTTCCGTCCTCCTGTTGAGGTTACACGCTGGCGCCTTCGAAGAACTCTATACGTTCTCCTTCGGCAAGGGTGACGATAGCCTTTTTCCACGCCCGACTCTTCCCAAGAAAGACACCCATTCTTTTAGGCTTTGAGCGAACCTTCAGCGTATGAACCTTCTCGACCTTGACCTTGAAGACCACCTCAACGGCTTTTTTAACCTCTATTTTGTTCGCCTGAGGATGGATTTCGAAGGTGTACTTATTCTCCTCCATCATCCTACTGCTCTTCTCGGTGATGATCGGCCGAACGATGATATCGTGAGGCATGAGCTTCATCGGGCATACACCTCCTCCAGCTTCTTCACCGCGGCAGCGCTGATAACTACGTGATCGTGCTTTAACAGATCGTAGACGTTGATGCTGTCCACATGCAGAACTCGAGCCCCAGGGATGTTACGCGCGGACATGGTAACAGAGACATCGGCCTTGTCCAAAATGACGAGAGGGTTGACCGCTCCCACAGCCTTGAAAAACCCTTTCATGAGCTTAGTCGAAGGCTTCTCCAGTTGAAGAGCCTCGAAGCCCACGAGCTGATCGTCACGAATCTTCTGAGACAACGTGCTGCAGATGGCCAGCCTACGAACCTTCTTATTGACCTTTTGACGGAAGGTCCGGGGCTTGGGACCATGGACAACTCCGCCCCCAACCCAAATAGGGGAACGGGTGCTTCCATGACGAGCCCGGCCAGTGTGTTTCTGTCTCCAGGGTTTTTTGCCACCGCCCCGGACATCGCCCCGCCCCTTGGTTGAGCGGGTACCCTGCCGCCGATTGGCGAGCTGAGCAACCACCACCTGGTGCATGGCGGGAATGTGAAGAGGTACGTCAAAGACGCTGTCCGAGAGGGGCAAAACCCCCGTGGACTCACCCGTAATAGTGACTAATTTAATGCTCGGCATTTGCACTTGACCTCCTTAGCAGTGCAGGCTAGCCCTTTTTGTGGAGCAGGACCAAGCCTTTTTTGGCGCCGGGGATGGCCCCCTTAACAAGGACAAGGTTATTCTCCACATCCACGGCCACCACGCTGAGATTCTTCACGGTGACCCGCTCGTTACCGAGCTGCCCGGGCATGGTCTTGCCCTTGAAGACACGGCTAGGATAGCTGCTAGCACCGCTGGAGTTAGGTTTTCTGTGGGTCTTGGAGACACCGTGACTCGCCGGCGCACCACCAAAATTAAAGCGCTTCATGACCCCGGCAAACCCTTTCCCCTTACTGACTCCGCTGACATCGATTTTTTCGCCAGGCTCAAAAATGGAGACATCCACCGATCCGCCAACCTGAAACTCGGAGGGATCGGATACCCGGAACTCCCGAAGCCAACGCTTGACTTCGCATCCGGTTTTTTCAAAAAAGCCCTTCATAGGCTTAGTGAGACGACGAGGGCGCACCCTACCAAACCCCAAGAGAACAGCAGCATATCCGTTGGTCTCCTGAGTCCGAACGGCCAAAACCGGACAAGGCCCCGCCTCCACAACGGTGACGGGAACAGCCCGCCCCTGCTCGTCATAGATCTGGGTCATACCCAGTTTCTGACCCAAAATTCCAAGACTCATATCATTTCACTCCTTTGCTCAGAGCTTCCCAAACCTAGAGTTTAATCTGGATATCCACTCCAGAGGGAAGATTCAGCTGCATAAGGGCATCCATGGTTTTCTGGTTGGGATCGACGATGTCGATCAGCCTCTTATGGGTCCTCATCTCAAACTGCTCCCGAGCGTCCTTGTCGACGTGGGGGGATTTGAGGACACAAAACTTGTTAATCTCGGTGGGGAGAGGGATTGGCCCAGAGACTCTCGCCCCACTCCGCTCCGCCGTCTCGGCAATCTGAGAGGCAGATGTGTCCAGAACCTTATGGTCGAAAGCCTTCAGACGAATCCGGATCTTTTTGGACACGACAACGCCCCCTGCTTACTCTAGTATTTCGGTAACGACGCCAGCGCCCACGGTGTGACCGCCCTCACGGATCGCAAACCGAAGCCCTGAGTCCATCGCTATCGGGCTGATCAG